>NZ_NSGB01000007.1:0-288038 GCF_002294785.1 Mesorhizobium sp. WSM3868
CGCGCGCGGCTACGACACCGGGGGGCCCCCCCCCCACCGCCCCCCCCCCGGGGGGGGTTCTATCCCCCCCCCCCGGGGGGGGGGGGGCCCCCCCGCCCCGGGGGGGGGGGGGGCGGGCGGCGCCATCACCCCGCCCCGGTGCGCTCGCAGGCGAGCGCACCGACCCTCCCCATCGAGGGGAGGGTAGTGGCTCTCAATGCCTGAAGTGCCGCACGCCGGTGAACACCATGGCGATGCCGTGCTCGTCGGCGGCGGCGATCACGTCCTCGTCGCGCATCGAGCCGCCGGGCTGGATCACGGCCGTGGCGCCGGCCTCGATGGCCGACAGCAGGCCGTCGGCGAAGGGGAAGAAGGCGTCGGAAGCGACGACCGAACCCCTGGTCAGCGGCTCGGCCAGGCCAGCCGCCTCGGCAGCGTCGAGCGCCTTGCGGGCGGCGATGCGCGAGGAATCGACGCGGCTCATCTGGCCGGCGCCGATGCCGACGGTCGAGCCGTCCTTGACGTAGACGATGGCATTCGACTTGACGTGCTTGGCGACGCGGAAGGCAAATTTAAGGTCGGCCATCTCGGCCGGAGTCGGCGCGCGTTTCGTCACCACCTTGAGCTCGAGGTCGTCGACCACCGCATCGTCGCGGCTTTGCACCAGCAGCCCGCCGGCGACCGATTTGGCAACCGTGCCGGCGGCGCGCGGGTCGGGCAGGCCGCCGGTGACCAGAAGGCGCAAGTTCTTCTTCGCCGCTATGATCGCCGCGGCCTCGTCGGTGGCATCGGGCGCGATGATGACCTCGGTGAAGGTCTTCACGATCTCTTCCGCTGCCTCTGCGTCGAGCATGCGGTTCATGGCGACGATGCCGCCAAAGGCCGAGACCGGATCGCAGGCCAGCGCCTTTGCGTAAGCCGCCTTCAGCGTCGCGCCCTCGGCCACACCACACGGGTTGGCGTGCTTGATGATGGCTATCGCCGCTGACCGGGTCGGATCGAATTCACCGACCAGTTCGAAGGCGGCGTCGGTATCGTTGATGTTGTTGTAGGAAAGCTGCTTGCCCTGCAGCTGCCTGGCGGTCGCGACGCCCGGGCGCTTGTCGCCGGAGAGATAGAAGCCGGCGCCCTGATGCGGGTTCTCGCCATAGCGCATCACCTGGTCGAGACGGCCGCCGAAGGCGCGCCAGGTCGGATGCTCGATTTCGAGCGTGTCGGCAAACCAGCCGGAGATCGCCGCATCGTAGGTCGCGGTGCGGGCAAAGGCCTTCGCCGCCAGCTTCTTGCGGAAATCGAGCGACAGCGAGCCGAGATTCATCTCCAGCGCGTTGAGCACTGAGGCGTAGTCGGCAGGGTCGGTGACGATGGCGACATAGGCGTGGTTCTTGGCCGAGGCGCGGATCATCGCCGGGCCGCCAATGTCGATGTTTTCCACGATCGAGGCGTAGCCGGCGCCGGAGCGGCGGACCTCCTCGAACGGGTAGAGGTTGGACACGACGAGGTCGATCGGCTGGATGTGGTGGTCGTGCATCGCTTTCGCGTGCTCGGGGTCGTCGCGCACGCCGAGCAGGGCGCCATGCACCGAGGGATGCAAGGTCTTGACGCGACCGTCCATGATCTCGGGAAAGCCGGTCAGCTCCGAAACATCGCGTACGGCCAGGCCGGCCCCGGCGATCTCCTTCGCGGTGCCGCCGGTGGAGACCAGCTCGACGCCGGCGGCGGCAAGGGCTTTGGCAAAGTCGATCAAACCGGTCTTGTCGAAAACGGAAAGCAGCGCGCGGCGAATCGGAACGAGGTCGGGCGCCGGAATGTTCTTGGCGGGGACGGCCATGGCTGGCGGCCTTTCAAGGCTGGTTGGGAACGTTCGCGGGCCGTAGCATATGAGGCTCGGAAATCAAGCGCGCAACTCGGGTTCCTTGGCCGCGAATCAATTGTTCTCGGGATAGCCGGCGACGGCGGCGCGCGTCAGCTGCCAGTGCACCTCGGCGATCTCCGAGGCCTTGAAGGCAAGCACGATCTGCCGGCTGCGGCGCGGTCCGCCGAGCCCGGCGAAATAGATGGATTCCTCGATTTCCGGCGCCACTTCGGCACAAGTGAACACCCAGGTGTCGCCCTGGGAGGCCGCCAGGGTCAGGCGGCCCTGCTCGTCGTGCAGCAGGCCGATGTCGGGATGGGTATGGAAGCGCACGGTGACGAAGTCGCGGCCATTGTTGCGGATCGCCGCACCTCCGGGGCGAAGGAAGCGGTCGCGGCCGGTCAGCACATTGCCGTTCTCCGCCAGCTTCAGCTCCCGCTCGTGCAGCAAGCCGAAGCGCGCGGCATAGCCGTCGTGGCGCGCGACAAAGCCCTGCACACCCTTCTGGTCGATGCGCTTGCAAGGCACTAGCTGCGGGCCGCCGATCAGCGGCGAGCCGAGCAGGTCGCTGACCCGCAACGAGTGACTGAAGCGCGCCGAGGACGTGTCGTTGACGGTGGCGGTCGAATGCGCGGCGGTGGCGCGGGCGAGCGGCCGGAACTCGGCGGCGCCATAGGTGTCGATGCCTGCGTTGACGATGAAATGCTGGCGCCCGGAGGAAAGCTCGAAGGCGAGGCAGCCGGCATGCGCCGCGTTGGAGATGTCGACTGGCGGCGGCAGGCCGGTGTCGGCAATCACCGTGACGCCACCCATCGACAGGCGCTCATAGCCGGAATGGGGCGCGTGCAGCAGCGGCGCGCCGACCGTGTCGTCATGACGCAGGATGGTGGCGATGCGATCGTGGATGGTGGCGCCCATGCCGTTGAAGCGGGCAAGGCTGCCGTCCTGGTGGCGGAAGAAGCGCAGCGCCGGCAGCATGCGGTCGATGGCGTTGATCAGCGCCGGCGGCGGCGCCTCGGCCTGGTTGGCATAGGTCTGGCGCAACGGCAGAAGGTCGGCCAGCAATTCCAGCACCGTCATCGGGTTGCGCGAGATGTGACCGCCGTCCGGCAGGATCTGGTGGTCGAGCTCCTCGGCCAGGTTGCGCGTGGCGGCGCGCAGCGCCGAGGCCGGCGCGGGTAGCGACAGGGTGGAGAAGGCGAGCGCGATGCGAGCGCGCAGCCTGTCCTTGCCGTCCGGCATCTCGCGCGCCATCGATCTGAGATAGCGGATCTGCATGGCGAGCGATTTGAGGAAGGCGCGGTAGAACGGGAATTCAGCGCCTTGCAGCACGACCGAGGAATGCTGGAGCCAGGCAATCACCCGCTTGGCTGTCGTGCCAGGCTCCCAGGCGACGCCCGATATCTGGTTGCCGTGCATGACGATCCAGTCCGAGACCAGGGCGCGAGCGTTGGCGGCGGCGAGCTCGGTGCCTGCGGCGCGCATATGGCGCAGCCAGCGGAAGCCGTGCAGCGACTTTTGCCAGCCGCGGTTGGGCACATTGATCTGGAAAGGCGATTTGCCGCCGGTCTCGACCATGTGGCCGGACAGCGGATAGCGGCCATAGTAGATTTCGAGCGCGATCTGCGGGTCGGCGAGCCTCAGATCCGGCGGCGCGATGAGGACGCGCTCGGGCGTGCGGCCGGAATAACGCCAGCGATAGATAGGACCGGCACGAAGGCGCCGGCGCGTTTTGCGCCAGAACTCCCTCGCGACAAGCGTCCAAAGACGCGTCGTGCTGCCGGCAGCAAGTGCCAAAACCCCTCCTGATAGTCGTCAGCCCCTAAGCACAAGCTTATATGATTCAAAAACTTATGCGAAGGCGGATTTCGCCGAAGTGAACCCCTTGACGCGGCCATGGCCTGGGCGTCGCTAAAAAAGTCGGCAAGATTTATGCAATAACGTCCTAAATCGTCCTTCTCATCCGGGCGGCAAAGAAGCCGTCGAGCCCCGAAACCCCCGGTGAATTCAGCACCAAATCGGCGGGGGTGGTGCGCAGCGTGCCATCGGGCGTGAGGAAGGGATCGAGGCCGGCGAATTCACCCGCTTGGATCGGATCGGAGATCACGCCGCGAGTTCCGGCAAGGAAGACGCGATAAAGCTCCTCGCCCTCGATCGGGTCGAGCGAGCAATTGGAAAAGACGAGTCGTCCGCCCGGTTTGACGAGAGTGACGGCGTGAGCGAGCAGGCGCCGCTGCAGCGTGGCGAGCTTCTCGACATCGGCCATGGTTTTTGTCCACGGCACGTCGGGATGCCGGCGCACGGTGCCGGTCGAGGAGCAGGGCGCGTCGAGCAGCACGGCGTCGAACGGCTCCGCCGGCCGGTAGTCGAGCAGGTCGGTGTGCGCCAGTTCGGCCGAAAGGCCGAGGCGTTTTAGGTTCTCACCCAGCCTGGCCAGCCGGTTCTTTGAACTGTCGACGGCGGTGACGTTCGCGCCGGCGAGGATCAGCTGGGCCGTCTTGCCGCCGGGCGCGGCGCAAAGATCGGCGATGCGTTGTCCCTCGATGGCGCCGAAAAGGCGCGCGGGCAGGGCTGCCGCCGCATCCTGCACCCACCAGGCGCCCTCGGCGAAGCCGGGCAGATCGGTGACGCCGGTCTGCAGCTTCTCGACGCGCACGGTGCCGGTCGGCAGCACGATGCCGCCCAGCTTCTCCGCCCAGAGCGAAGGGTCGGTTTTAACGGTGAAATCGACCGGAGCCTCATGGCGATGGGCGGCAAGAATGGCCTCCGCCCTGGCGGCGCCATAGGCTGTGGCCAGTCGGTCTGCGAACCACTGGGGCGCCTCGGTCGTCGCGGCGAGCGTCGGCGCCAGCTCGGCGCCCTTGGCACGCGCCAGCGAGCGCAGCACGCCGTTGACGAGACCGGAGAAACGCAGCGTGCGTGGGTCGGACTTGGCGTGGGTGACGGCGAGGTCGACGGCGGCGCTGTCGGGGATGTCGAGAAACAGGATCTGCGCGGCGGCCACGTGCAGGATGTGCGAGAGCACGGTGGCGTTTGCCGGCAACGGCCTTTCCAGACGCCTTGCAAGCAGTCCGGCAATGGTCATGCGGTGGCGCAGCGCCGTGACCAGAATGGCGCGCACCAATGCGCGGTCGCGTTGGTCGAGCGCCTTGTATTGCGGGTGGCCGTGCTCGTTGTCGGTCAGGCCGTCGAGCGGGGTATGGGCATCGATGACGGCGGCAAGCAGGCGGGCGGCCGCCTTGCGCGCCGCGAGGCCGGCGACCGTTTCGCTCGCACTTGCGTCACCTCTGCCTTGGGTTTGCGGTCGGCGCTTCGCTCCGCTCACGACCACGGACCTTTGGATCCTCCGCCGCGAGGGCCGGTCGGGTTGCGACCCCAGGGATTGGGCTTCGGCCGCTCCGGCTCGGCCGGCTGGCTCCATGGCCCTGCCTGCGGCTCGTCCGGCTGGCCTGGCGCAGGGGCTTCGCGCCGCGCGGCTTGGGCGGCACCGCTCATCTCGCGCGCCATCTGCTGCAGGGCGGCGATGCGGTTCTCTGTGCTCGGGTGGGTCGAGAACAGATTGTCCATGCGCTCACCGTGCAACGGATTGATGATGAACAGATGTGCCATCGCCGGATTGCGCTCGGCATCCGGATTGGGAATGCGCTCGGCGCCGCGCGCGATCTTGTCGAGCGCCGAGGCGAGCCACAACGGATTTCCGCAAATTTCGGCGCCGCGCCGGTCGGCCTCGTATTCGCGGGTGCGGCTCACCGCCATTTGCACGATCATGGCGGCAAAGGGGGCAACGAGCATGGCGACAAGCACGCCGACGAAGCCCAGCGGATTGTTGTTTTCGCGGCTGCCGCCGAAGAAGAAGGCGAAATTGCCGAGCATCGAGATCGCGCCGGCAAGCGTGGCGACAATCGTCATGGTGAGCGTGTCGCGATGCTGCACATGGGCGAGTTCATGCGCCATCACCGCCGCTACCTCTTCGTGGCTGAGCCGCTCCAGCAGGCCGGTCGATGCGGCCACAGCGGCGTTTTCGGGATTGCGGCCAGTGGCGAAGGCGTTCGGCTGCGGACTGTCGATCAGATAGGTCTTCGGCATCGGCAGGCCCGCCTGCTTGGCCAGCGCCTCAACGATCGCATAATATTCGGGAGCGTTCCTCTCGTCGACCTCGACGGCGCGGTTCATCGACAGCACCATCTTGTCGGCATTCCAGTAGCTGAACAGGTTCATGCCGGCGGCGAACAGCAAGGCGATCACCATGCCGCCGGTGCCGCCGATCAGAAAGCCGACGCCCATGAACAGCGCGGTCATCGCGGCAAGGAGCATGGCGGTGCGAAGCGTATTCATCGTCTCTTCCGTCTGGCGTGGTGGCGAATAGGGGTCGATCCTGCCATTGTCATGGCTATATGATGGGAAAGGCCGGTCCCCGTTTCAATCGGCAGGAAGCATCGCATGACCGAACAACCCAACAAAACCGAAGGCGCCAAGCCGCAAAGGACGCTGTCGCCTGAGGCGCAGCGCGCATTGGCGGAAGCGGAAGCCAGGCGGAAGGCATACCGCGAGGCGGAAGCCCGCCTGCCGAAAGAGTTCGGCGGACGCGGCGGCAAGGAACCCGGGCGCTACGGCGACTGGGAGGTGAAGGGTCTGGCCACTGATTTTTAATGACACTCAAGGCGCGTCGCGCTGAAGCGGATTCAGGCGACGCGCTTTAAGCGCTTGTTTGCGCTGCCGTCTTCGCAAAACCGCTGCACACCGCGACATACGTCAGGCCGCGTCGCGCTGCGGCTCGATGATCATCCAGCCATTGTCGTCCGTGGCGACGCCGAGGGCATCGTAGGTGGCGATGCTGGCGTGCTGCGTCACGACCGGATGGACATGCGTGGCGCTGATCACCATCACCGAGGCGCCGGAGGCTTCGCCCGCGGCGATGCCGGCCGGGGCATCCTCGAAGACGAGGCAATCGCGCGCCTCGACGCCGAGACGCTTTGCCGCCAAAAGAAAACAGTCGGGCGCCGGCTTGCCGCGGGTGACGTCCTCGGCCGAGACCATGATGGCCGGCACCGGAATGCCGGCCGCCGCCATACGCAGCAGCGCGAGTTCCCGCGGCGCCGAGGTGACGACCGCCCAGCGCTCCGGCGGCAGCGACTTGAGAAACGCCACAGCACCCGGAATCGGAACGATGCCCTCGAGGTCGGCCGCCTCGGCCTCGAGCAGCGCATCGGCTTCCACGACGGGATCGACGCCGGGAAGCTTCAGCGCGGCGATGGTCTCGATCGCGCGCTTGCCGTGGATCGTCGGCAGGAAGCTCGCGACGTCGAGGCCGTGACGGCGAGCCCACTTGGTCCACACGCGTTCCGCCGCGGCGATCGAATTGAGGACCGTGCCGTCCATGTCGAAAAGGAAAGCGGCAAACTTTCTGCCTGGGTACATCGGATATCCTGGGGAATCGTTTTCGGGGAGCGCGAAACGCGCCGCTATCCTAACCTCCGAAGCGGAGCCTGCAAAGGCGCATGCCGGCATTTCGACTCGCCGCCGGAACAACGCTCCTCATTGCGGCGTTCTCCAACCAGTCTTGCAAGACCACCAACAAGGGCAAGACCACCAACAAGGGCAAGACCACCAACAAGGGCAAGACCACCTACAAGGGGAAGTGATGCTGATCAGGCTCGGCTACGAAATCGCCATCGAATGCGATGCCGCGACGCCGATCATCGCGCTTCTCGACATCCACCCGGATCGCCATGCCGACATCAAGCGGCAGACGCGCTTTCTCACCTCGCCTTCGGTGCCGACGACCACCTATCGCGACAGCCATGGCAATATCTGCCGCCGCTTCACGGCGCCGGCCGGCGGTTTTCGCATCCTCTTTGATGGGGTGGTCGAGGACAGCGGCGAGGCCGACGAGATCAACACGCTGGCGCGCGAAATGCCGGTGGCCGAGCTGCCGGACGAGGTGCTCGTCTACCTGCTCGGCAGCCGCTATTGCGAAACCGACCACCTCAGCAACCTCGCCTGGGAGCTGTTCGGCCACCTGCCGCCCGGCTGGGCGCGCGCGCAGGCGATCGTCGACTATGTCCATAGCCGGCTTTCGTTCGGCTACGGCTATGCCCGCGCCACCCGCACGGCGGCGCAGGCGCATGAGGAGCGCGTCGGCGTTTGCCGCGACTTCGCGCATCTCGCGATCGCGCTCTGCCGCGCGATGAACATTCCAGCGCGCTATGTGAACGGCTATCTCGGCGACATCGGCGTGCCGGCCGATCCGGCGCCGATGGATTTCTCAGCCTGGATGGAAGTGTTCCTCGACGGGAAATGGTACGCGTTCGATCCGCGCCACAATCGTCCAAGGATCGGCCGCGTCGTGATCGCGCGCGGCCGCGACGCCACCGACGTGCCGCTGCTGCACAGCTTCGGCCCGCATCGGCTTACCCTGTTCAAGGTGTGGACCTATGAGCAGGAAGGCAACCTGTTCAAGCCGCCGCATCACGGCATCGACAGGACCGCGAGCGCCCAGATGCTCGCGTAAGCCAGGCGGCTGTTTCACTGCGGCGCCAGCACCAGCGCTGACCCGCTTTGGCACAGGGCGCACTGTGCCGAAGCGGGAAGGGCCGCAATCGCTCCGCCACTCATGGTAAGCGCTTTATGAACGGCATTTCCCTATTGCGTTTCCATTTACCCGCCATTCACCTTCCTGTCTGCCGTATTCCAGCAGAAACAATGAGTTAGCTGTCGCTCCGCGCCTTCGAACAGAAGGGTGGCCGTGTCTGGCCGAAATCCTGCAGCGCTTCCGTTGAGCGGCACCGAAGCCGCAGCAGGCGGGGGTGAGGATGCGGCAGTTGAAAGGTCTCGCTCGTGGGGTGGACGGCTTTGCGCGGGATCGCGGAGGCAATTTCGCGGTTCTGTTTGGGGCTGCCGCATCGGTGCTGGCGCTGGGGGTGGGATTCGCAGTCAATATCGCGCAGGTCTACAATGCGAGATCGAGTCTGCAGAGCGTCGTCGATGCCGCTGTGACTTCGACGGCACGCGATCTCACCCTAGGCATCATCAAGGAAGCCGATGCCGACGCGTCGGTACAGGCATTTCTCGACGCCAACAGCGCGGCCGGCATCTTGCAGGCCGACCAGATCGTGCTCGACAAGCTCACCATCGACAGGACATCGAAGACCGTGCAGGTGAATGCGCATGCCGATGTCGGCCTCTATTTTCCGCTGTTCAGCGTTGGCGATATGCAGCGTGTCGGCGCCTCGACCACCGCGCTCTATTCGGATAAGAAGATCGAGGTGGCGCTGATGCTCGACATCACCGGCTCCATGGCGGCCAACAAGCGCGCCAAGACCAATAAGATCGGCGACCTGCAGGCGGCAGCGTCGCAGACGGTCAAGGATCTCCTGGGACAGAACCGGGATCCCAGCGAGCCTCGGGTCCGGGTGGCGATCGTCCCCTATGCCGAGGCCGTCAACACTGGCGGCCTCGCCGACACCGTCTTCGTCGAGACGTCGGCCGGACCGAAGCTGCCGCCGCCGATCGATGCGCCGCTTGCCGTTTCCGTGACGACCGCGCCTGACAAATGCGCCACCGAGCGCAAGGACAAGGACGGCTATGCCGATTATTCGTCCGACGGCCCGTATACGCTGCGGCAGGACAACAATGGCAGGACCTATGAGGCCAAGGTCAACCGCGACCACCGCATGAAAGTGTGTCCATCCGCGGCTTTGGTTCCGCTGACGGCCGATCAGGACAAGCTGCTCACGGCCATCGGTCATTTCCAAGCTGCGGGCGTGACGGCAGGTGGCATTGCCGCGCAATGGGGCTATTACATGCTTTCGCCGTCCTGGCGTTCAGCCATCGCCGATGCCCGCCTGGGCGCCGGTCCGGCGAATTTCGATCCGAAGAAAGTGGCAAAGATCGCCATCCTGATGACGGATGGCCAGTTCAACACCGCCTTTGCCCGCGGGCGGGGCACGTCCGCGTCCGACGACGAGGGCCGGAGATCGCGCGCCAATGCCGAAGCCATTTGCGAGAATATGAAGCACGACGGCATAGAGGTTTTCACCATCGGCTTCGATCTCAACGATCCGTCGATGACGACGACCGAGAGGGATCAAGCGAGATCCGTATTGAAGGACTGTGCGACCGACGACACGTCGTCGCTCAAGCATTTTTACGAGGCCGCCACGGGCGCCGAACTGTCAGATGCCTTCGATCAGATCACCCGCAATATCGAGAAGCTCACCATCAATCGCTGACCCACAGGGCAGGCCGCGAGAAAAGGAAAAGGCCGCCGCTTCTTGAGGAAGCAGGCGGCCTTCCGTGTTTCCGTCCATGACGCGGCTCCTGGCGGCGACCCCTTCGGGTCACCTGCCGCGCGTCTCGCGCCTTAACGGGAAGACTGCTTCCCGGAAGTGCAATCCGCTGAGCTCACGTTATGGAAAACGAAATCACTCGACATCGGATCACCTCCTTTCGGTTTGTTGAACACAGCCGAATGATGGGGTGCGTCGCGGCAAAACACAAGATGACGCTACGGAATGGCCGTGCATCGGGCGAGGATCATCCTCGCGCGATGCTTTTGCGCAACAGATCGGGATTGCGGTCGACAGGCCGGTGGACGACAGTGGCGCTCGAGGGCGGTGTTTCGCCTATCGGGAGGTGGGAATGGACGCCGCCGACAGAGCCGCGCGGATCGTACGCAGGGTCGTCGAGACCTTGAAGCCGGGTTTTGCGGTCAGGCTTTGGACCGGCGAGCGGATCGGGCCCGCCGGCGGTCCGGTCCTTGCCATCAACGATCAGGACATCGTCTGGCAACTGGTGCGGCGTCCTGCCTTCTCGACGCTTGTCGAGATGTGGATTTCCAAGACCGTCGACATCGAAGAGGGCACGCTGTTCGACTTCTACGCCGTGCCCTCGCAGGGCAGGCTCAAGACGAAGCTCAGATCATTGCCCAAGCTGGAGATCCTGCGCGACCTGCCGGTGGTGCTGTTCTCGCGAAAACAGATGACGGCGCGCAGCGACCTCTCCGGCCGCAACCCTTATGTCAGCGGGTCGAACAAGGAAGCGATCCAGCATCACTACGACATTTCGAATGCCTTCTACCGGCTCTTCCTTGACGAGCGCATGGTCTATAGCTGCGGCTATTTCAAGGATTTCGCCAACGGCATCGACCAGGCGCAAGTCGACAAGCTCGACCATATCTGCCACAAGCTCAGGCTGAAGCCCGGCGAAAGGCTGCTCGACATCGGCTGCGGCTGGGGCGCGATGCTGATCCATGCGGCGAAGCATTACGGCGTCGTCGGCCATGGCGTCTCGCTGTCGCGGGCCCAGACGGAGCTTGCCCGCGAGCGCATCCGCGCCGAGGGTCTCGAGGACCGCATCACCATCGAGATCAAATCCTACGCCGAGCTCTCCGGCGCGTTCGACAAGATATCGTCCATCGGCATGTTCGAGCATCTGGGTATCGCCAATCACGACGCCTACTTTTCGGCCGTCCATCGTCTGCTCAAGCCCGGCGGCGTCTATCTGCACCACGCCATCACCAGGCGCAGCAAGGGCGACATCCGCAAGACGTTGCGCAAGGGCCCGGAATACAAGGCGCTGATCAAATACATCTTCCCAGGCGGAGAGCTCGACACGATCGGCATGACGCTCGGCAATCTCGAGGCGCGTGGCTTCCTCGTCCATGATGTCGAGAACCTTCGCGAGCATTATCAGCGCACCTGCCGGCTGTGGGCCGAGCGTCTCCATGCGCGCTTCGACGAGGCGATCGCCGAGGTCGGCGAGGCGAAAGCTCGGCTATGGCTGCTCTATCTCACCGGCTGCTCGATCGCCTTCGAACGCGCCTCGGCGCAGATTTTCCAGACGGTCGCCACCAAGCGCGCGCGCGGACCAAGCGGCCTGCCGCCGACGCGTGAGGATTTGTACCGGTAGGGACAGGCAGGTCAGGCGAACCGCACTTCCGCGCCGATCTCGACGCGTGCCGGCCGGTCGACGGTGCAATAAACGCCGATATTGTGGGCGTTGTAGCGGACCAGGTTGCGCAGGATGCCGGGGTCGTTGTCGAAGCCGTCCTGGGCGATGATGGTGAAGCCGCAGCGGCGGCAGGGCTCGGAGATCGTGAGCAGCAGATCGCCGATCGCGAGCTTGCGGCCGAGCCATTCCGTCTCCGGGAAGGAGCCTTCCACCGGCTCCATGTCGACGACGATGTTGGGGCGGAAGCGGCGCGAATCTGGCACGCCTTGCGGATGCAGCGCCTTCAACCGCGCCAGCGAGGCGGTGGTGAGCAGATGGATCGGCGTCCTGCTGTATCGCTCGGCCGTCAGCGGGCCGGCATAGCCCGGCGCGTGCTCGCGGAAGTAAGGCCGGATCGAGGCGTCGAAGCCAAGAAATCCGGAAAGAACCCGGTCGCTTTCCGGGTCGGGCGCCGGCAGCCAGTCGCCGCCGGGCACGGCCACTTCGAGCCGGCGGTCTTCGGTCAGCCGGGTGCGGATCAGCGGCACCTTGTGCCATTTCGGTCCGCGGTCCGGCCTGGCGATCTCGCCATCCGACGCATCGACCAAGCCGAACAGCCGGTCGCCGTCGACAGTCGACGTGCCGACGGAGATTGCGTCCAGCCGCTCGCCGGCGAGCGAGCTCGCCGGATAGCGCCAGAGCTGGCTGACGGTGCCGAGTGCGGCCTGCGCGTTCATCAGGCCCTTTTATTCTGCCGGTTGGCAACGAGATCGTCGACCACGGCGGGATCGGCGAGCGTCGAGGTGTCGCCGAGCGCGCCGTAATCGTCCTCGGCGATCTTGCGCAGGATGCGCCGCATGATCTTGCCCGAACGGGTCTTGGGCAGGCCCGGCGCGAACTGGATCTTGTCGGGCGTTGCGATGGCGCCGATCTCCTTGCGGACATGGGCGACAAGCTCCTTGCGCAGATCCTCGCTCGATGTCGTGCCGGACATCAGCGTGACGTAGCAGTAGATTCCCTGACCCTTGATATCGTGCGGATAGCCGACGACGGCGGCTTCCGAGACCTTGTCGTGGCTGACCAGCGCAGATTCAACTTCCGCCGTGCCCATGCGGTGGCCTGAAACGTTGATGACGTCGTCGACGCGGCCGGTGATCCAGTAGTAGCCGTCGGCGTCACGGCGGCAGCCGTCGCCGGTGAAGTATTTGCCCTTGTAAGTCGAGAAATAGGTCTGCACGAAACGGTCGTGATCGCCATAGACGGTGCGCATCTGGCCGGGCCAGGAATCGGTGATGCAGAGATTGCCGTCGGCCGCGCCTTCCAGCACCTTGCCTTCGCCATCGACCAGCTGCGGCTTGACGCCGAAGAAGGGCCGTGTCGCCGAGCCGGCCTTAAGGTCGGTGGCGCCCGGCAGCGGCGTGATCAGGATGCCGCCGGTCTCGGTCTGCCACCATGTGTCGACGATCGGCACCTTGGCGTTGCCGACGACGTTGAAATACCACTCCCAGGCTTCCGGATTGATCGGCTCGCCGACCGTGCCCAGCACGCGCAGCGACTTGCGCGAGGTCTTCTTCACATGGGAATCACCGGCGCCCATCAGGGCGCGCAGCGCCGTCGGCGCGGTGTAGAAGATGTTGACCTGGTGCTTGTCGACGACTTCCCAGAAGCGCGACTGCGACGGGTAGTTCGGCACGCCCTCGAACATCAGCGTCGTGACGCCGTTGGCCAAAGGGCCATAGACGATGTAGCTGTGGCCGGTGACCCAGCCGACATCGGCGGTGCACCAGTAGATGTCGCCGTCATGGTAATCGAAGACATACTGGTGCGTCATCGAAACATAGACGAGATAGCCGGCGGTGGTGTGCAGCACGCCTTTCGGCTTGCCGGTCGAGCCCGAGGTGTAGAGGATAAACAACGGGTCCTCCGCCTTCATCTTCTCGGGTTTGCAGTCGGCCTTAACGGTCGCGGCCTCGTCATGGTACCAGACGTCGCGGCCCGGCACCCAGCCGGTCTTGCCGCCGGTGCGTCGCACCACCACCACTTTTTCCACCTTGGTGCCGGCCTTGGCGGCGATGTCGATGGCCTTGTCGGTGTTGTCCTTCAGCGCAATCGGCTTGCCGCCGCGCAGGCCCTCGTCGGCGGTGATGACGATGGTCGACTTGCAGTCGTCGATGCGGCCGGCGAGAGCGTCCGGGGAGAAGCCGCCGAAGACGACCGAATGGATGGCGCCGATACGCGTGCAGGCAAGCATCGCGTAAGCCGTTTCGGGGATCATCGGCATGTAGATGGTAACGCGGTCGCCCTTCTTGACGCCGTGCTTCTTCAGCACATTGGCGAAGCGGCAGACATGCGCATAGAGCTCGTTGTAGGTGATCTTCCTGTCATCGTAAGGGTTGTCGCCTTCCCAGATGATGGCGGTCTGGTTGCCGCGCTTCTTCAGATGCCGGTCGATGCAGTTGTAGGAAACGTTGGTCTGGCCGTCCTCGAACCACTTGATCGAGACCTTGCCGTCGAAGGAAGTGTTCTTGACCTTGGTGAAGGGCTTGAACCAGTCGATGCGCTTGCCGTGCTTGCCCCAAAACTTGTCCGGGTTCTTCACGCTGTCGGCATACCATTTGAGATAGGTGTCGTTGTCGATCAGCGCGTTTTTCTTCCACGCCGGCTGGACGCGGTGGACATGGACATCGGACATTTTCTAGCTTTCCTCCGAAACCGTTCCGCCGGCTTGATGTGCCGACGGCATCACGGCGAAGCAGCCGTGAATTCGCGGCATTATTAACAGTTCCGCCGTGACGGCAATATTAGACGTTGGATTCGCGCGGCGGGATGACGCAGGGGCAAGTGCAAACGCCTGTCAGCACTCTCGCCCTAGGGCTGCTAACCGTCTGTTTTTCCGATGGAAAACTTGGGTCTGATGTGCGAAAATCAATAGACGGTTAAGCAACGAGGCGCAGAGTTTCGCGTTGGGAGGAAAGGAGAATCAACTGAGGACGGCAATGCGCCATCATCTCGAAATGGACTTGATGCTCAGCGGCTATGGGCTGACCACGGCCAAGATCCTTTATCACTTCCCAGACCATCCACATCTGCTGCAAAGCTATATCTGGCAGGATTACGACATCGCGCCGGAGTTTCCGGTGCTGATCCGCTTCATCGAATTCTGGAAGACCAAGCTCGACGGCCCGCTGCATTCGGTGACCTATACGCACCAGAAGCTGATCGCGCCGAACGAGTGGCGGAAAGTGGACGGGGAGTTCGTGCTGCACTGAGCGGCGCAGAGGTTCTCTGGACGTCGAACGTTTGGCGGAAACGCCCATTACTCGTTATCCCCGGGCGGAGCAAGGAGCTGCAGCTAATCGCAAACGTTCACGCTTGCCCTGATAGGGACGGCCGTAATGACGTGGCCCCGAGCATTGTGTTCCGCCAAGCTGAATGACGACGGGGGAATAGGAACGGCCCGCTTCATTTCAAGCGCCGGCGAAAGCGTTATCATTGTCGGGTCGGTAACAAGATCGTTACGGAGGTGTCGAGGCGCTTAGCGACTGCCGAAGATCGCCGAGCCCAGCCTGACGCCGGTTGCGCCAAAGGCGATCCCGGTCTCGTAATCGCCGGACATGCCCATCGAGAGCTTCGCGACGCCGGCCTCGCGGGCGATCTTTTCCAAAAGCGCGAAATGCGGGCCCGGATTCTCGTCCGCCGGCGGAATGCACATCAGGCCCTCAATGGCGAGGCCGTGCACGTCGCGGCAGCGTTTGACGAAGGCGACCGCGTCGCGCGGCTCGATGCCGGCCTTCTGCGGCTCGGAGCCGGTGTTGACCTGGACATAGAGTTTCGGCGCCAGGCCTTGCCTGGCGGTCTCCTTGGCAAGCTCGGCGGCGATCTTCTCGCGATCGACGGTCTCGATGACATCGAAAAGCGCCACCGCTTCCTTCGTCTTGTTGGATTGCAGCGGCCCGATCAGGTGCAGCTCGATGTCGGGAAACGCCGCTTTCAGCGCCGGCCATTTACCTTGAGCTTCCTGCACGCGGTTCTCGCCGAAAACACGCTGGCCCGCCTCGATGACCGGGCGGATATCTTCGGCCGCGAAGGTCTTCGAGACCGCGACGAGCATGACGGCGCCGGGCTCACGCTTTGCCTCGCGTTCGGCGCTTGCGATCTTCGCCTTGACCGCGCGAAGCTGTTCGACGGGGCTCGTCATGTCCATATCCTGCCCATAGTTTTAGCACCAACGCCGGATCGCCACAGTTGACGGGTCTGGCAATCCATGGTGAACACCGCGACGACATTGTCTCGGCTGCCGGCTTGCCCAGCGCCGCGCACCCGCTTTTAAGTGAAAAACATCCGATGGCAACCGAACGATACAATCCGCGCACGTCAGAGCCCAAATGGCAGAAGGCCTGGGCCGAAAAGAAGCTGTTCGAGGCCAGGAACGAGGACCCGAAGCCGAAATACTACGTGCTCGAGATGTTCCCTTATCCCTCGGGGAAGATCCATATCGGCCACACCCGCAACTATACGATGGGCGACGTCGTCGCGCGCTACAAGCGGGCCAGGGGCTTCAACGTGCTGCACCCGATGGGTTGGGACGCCTTCGGCATGCCGGCCGAGAACGCAGCGATGCAGAACAAGGTCCATCCCAAGGACTGGACCTACGAAAACATCGCCGTCATGCGCGAGCAGCTCAAGATGATGGGCCTGTCGCTCGACTGGGCGCGCGAATTCGCGACCTGCGACGTCGACTACTACCACCGCCAGCAGATGCTGTTCCTCGACTTCGTCGAGAAGGGGCTGGTGACGCGCAAATCCTCCAAGGTCAATTGGGACCCGGCAGACATGACGGTGCTCGCCAACGAGCAGGTCATCGACGGCCGCGGCTGGCGCTCGGGCGCGCTGGTCGAGCAGCGCGAGTTGACGCAGTGGTTCTTCAAGATCACCGATTTCGCGCAGGACCTGCTGGATTCGCTCGGCCGTCTCGACGAATGGCCGGAAAAGGTCAAGCTGATGCAGCATAACTGGATCGGCCGCTCGGAAGGGCTGCTGATCCGCTGGCCGCTGGCGGCTGCAAGCTCTGCCAAGATCGGCGGCGACATGCACGAGCTGGAAGTCTACACGACCAGGCCGGACACCATCTTCGGCGCCTCCTTCATGGCGGTCGCGGCGGATCATCCGCTGGCCAAACAAGCCGCCGAGAACAATCCGGCGCTGGCCAAGTTCATCGACGAGGTCCGCCATATGGGCACCTCGGTGGCGGCGCTTGAGACGGCGGAAAAAAAGGGTTTCGATACCGGCATCCGCGTCGTCCATCCTTTCGACGACAGCTGGACGCTGCCTGTCTATGTCGCGAATTTCGTGCTGATGGAGTATGGCACGGGCGCCATCTTCGGCTGCCCGTCGGGCGATCAGCGCGACCTCGACTTCGCCAACAAATACGGCCTGCCCGTAGTCCCGGTAGTGATGCCGGAAGACGGCGACGCCAAGACTTTCCAGATCATCGAGGAGGCCTATGTCGACGACGGCGTGATGATCAATTCGCGCTTCCTCGACGGCATGAAGCCGCAGCGCGCGTTCGACGAGGTGGCGAAGCTGCTCGAACAGAGGACGATCGGCGGCCGGCCGATGGCAGAGCGCAAGGTGAATTTCCGCCTGCGCGATTGGGGCATCTCGCGCCAGCGCTACTGGGGCTGCCCGATCCCGATGATCCACTGCGAGGCCTGCGGCGTGGTGCCGGTGCCGAAGGCCGATCTGCCGGTGAAACTGCCTGACGACATCGAGTTCGACCGTCCGGGCAATCCGCTCGATCGGCATCCGACATGGCGTCACGTGAAATGCCCGCAATGCGGGCGCGACGCGCGGCGCGAGACCGACACGATGGATACGTTCGTCGATTCGTCGTGGTATTTCGCGCGCTTCACCGCCCCCTGGGCAAACGAGCCGACCGAGCCGAAGGCGGCGGACGAGTGGCTGGCGGTGGACCAGTATATCGGCGGCATCGAGCACGCGATCCTGCATCTGCTCTATTCGCGCTTCTTCACACGTGCCATGCGCGAGACCGGCCATTTGAACCTCGCCGAGCCGTTCAAGGGCCTGTTCACGCAAGGCATGGTGGTGCACGAGACCTACCGCGTCGGCGGTCCGTCGACAAATGGGCGCTGGCTGTCGCCGAGCGAGGTCAGGATCGAGGATGCCGGCGGCAAGCGCCGCGCCATCGAGATCGCGACCGGCGAGGAAGCGACGATCGGCGCGCTCGAGAAGATGTCGAAATCGAAGAAGAACACGGTGAGTCCGGAGGAGATCACCGACGGCTACGGGGCCGATACCGCGCGCTGGTTCATGCTGTCGGACTCGCCGCCGGAGCGCGACGTCGAATGGACCGACGAAGGTGCCGCCGGCGCGCATCGCTTCGTGCAGCGCGTCTGGCGCCTGGTGCAGATCGCGGCCGAACAGCTTGCCGACGTGAAGCCGGCCGCGGCGAGCGAAGGCGAGGCAGGTGCCGTTTCCAAGGCCGCGCACAAGATCCTTAAGGCGATCGGCGAGGACATCGAGAAGCTCGGCTTCAACCGGGCTATCGCCCGCATCTACGAGCTTGCCAATGCGCTGGCCGTGCCGCTCAACGACGTCGCCGAAGGCAAGGCTGACGCGGCGCTGAAGGGCGCCTGCCGCGAGGCCGTCGAGATCCTGGTGCATGTGATCGCGCCGGTGATGCCGCATCTGGCCGAGGAATGCTGGGAGGCGTTGGGCGGCACCGAGATGGTCGCCGAACGGCCGTGGCCCGCCTACGATCCGGCCTTGGTCGTCGACAACGAGATCATGCTGCCGGTGCAGGTCAACGGCAAGAAGCGCGGGGATTTGACAATTGCCCGCGACGCGGATCAAGGTGCCGTCGAAAAAGCGGTGCTGGCTCTCGACTTCGTGCAGAAAGCGCTCGATGGTAAAGCCCCGCGCAAGGTGATCATCGTCCCGCAGAGGATCGTCAATGTCGTTGCCTGATCCGGAAAAGTCACAGGCGGCGCGTTTGCTGCGCCGCGCTGCTCTCAGCGGCCTGGTCGCCTCGCTGGCACTGGTCTCCGCCTGCACGGTGCGGCCGCTCTATTCCAGCGCGCCGCTCACCGCCGGCTCGCAGGTCGGGGCCGCCGCCGAGTTGGCCTCGATCTCGATCAAGCCGGTCAGCACCCGCCCTGCACAGCAGGTGCGCAACAACCTGATCTTCGCTTTCGGCCAGGGCTCGGGCGAGCCGGCATCGCCTGCCTATACGCTCGACCTCGGCGTCACCGAGCTTGTCGAGTCGGCGGCCATCGTTCAGGTGCAGACCGAAGAGGACGAGCCGACGGCGGGCACCGTGACCCTCACCGCCAATTATGTGCTCAGAGACGCCGCGACCGGCACTGTGGTCGCGCTCGGCAAGCGCTCGATTCCTTCCTCCTTCGACCGGCCGCGCCAGGAGTTTGCGGCCTACCGGGCGCAGATCGACGCCGAGAACCGCGCCGCCCGCGAGCTCGCCGATCTGCTCAGGCTGGCGATCGCCCAGGACCTGGCCAAGAATGGCAAGAAGGCCTGAGCTGGTCTCTGGGCGCCGCCGCGCTATTCCCCTATTCGAGGCAATAAAAAAGGCCAGGTTACCCCCGGCCTTTTGTTGTCTGCTCTCCGGCCTCAGCCAATCTTCTGGCCGGTCTTGGCCCAGTCTGCGAGGAAGGCGGCGAGGCCCTTGTCGGTGAGCGGATGGTTGACCAGCGCCTTCAACGTCGCCGGCGGCGCGGTCACGATATCGGCGCCGATCAAAGCCGCCTGCTTGACGTGGTTCACCGTACGCACGGAAGCGGTCAGGATCTCGGTCTTGAAATCGTAATTGTCGTAGATGGTGCGGATTTCCGAGATCAGCTCCATGCCGTCCGAGCCGGTGTCGTCGATGCGGCCGACGAAGGGCGAGATGAAGGAGGCGCCGGCCTTGGCGGCAAGCAGCGCCTGGTTGGCCGAGAAGCAGAGCGTGACGTTGACCATGCGGTTCATCTCGGTGCGGATCGTCTTGCAGGCCTTCAGACCATCCAGCGTCAGCGGCACCTTGATGGCCACATTCGGTGCGATCTTGGCCAGCACCTCGGCCTCGGCCATCATCTGCTTGTACTCGGTCGCCACGACCTCGGCCGAGACCGGGCCTTCGACAATGTCGCAGATCTGCTTGGTGACCTCGGCGATCTTGCCGCCCGATTTCAGGATCAGCGACGGGTTGGTGGTGACGCCATCGAGCAGCCCCAGATCGTGCAGCTCCTTAATTTCCTTGATGTCAGCGGTATCGACAAAAAACTTCATGGCTGTCTCCTTGGGGATTGCCTGACGCCGGCCAGGCAGATGCGGGGGTCCCCTTTGATCTAGAGCAAAGTCGGGGCAAGGTCACGCCCGATGATCGAAGATTCGCCCTTTGTCGCGGCCGCGCCGGTGCTGGTGCCGATGCCGGCCGAACGGCCCTACACTTATGCCGTGCCGCCAGGCATGCGCGTGGTGCCGGGCTCGATCGTGCGCGTGCCGCTAGGGCCGCGGCAGGTCGCCGGCATCGTCTGGGACGCCGTCGTCGAATCCGTCGATCCGAAAAAGCTGCGGCCGATTGAGGAGGTCTTCGACTGCCCGCCGATCGACAAGGCCATGCGCCGTTTCGTCGACTGGATCGCCCAATACACGCTGTCGGCGCCCGGCATGGTGGCGCGGATGTTGTTGAGGGCGCCGGAAGCTTTCGACCCGGAGCCGTGGATCGAAGGCCTGCAGCGCACGCTTGCCGAGCCCGACCGATTGACCGACGCGCGACGCCGCGTGCTGGAGACGGCCGAAGGCGGGCTTGCCTGGACGCGCTCCGGTCTCGCCCATGCGGCGGGTGTCTCCTCGACCGTCGTCGATGGCTTGAGGGCACAAGGCGTGTTCGAGACGGTGATGATCCCGCCAAGGCCGGTGGTCGCCGCACCCGATCCGGGCCATGCCGTGCCGGATTTGATGCCGGACCAGAAGGCGGCGGCCGAGAAGCTGCGCGCGGCGATCGCCGCCGACGCCTTCAACGTCACCCTGCTCGACGGCGTCACCGGATCGGGCAAGACGGAAGTCTATTTCGAGGCGGTGGCGGCGGCGCTCGACAAGGGCAAGCAGGTGCTGATCCTGCTGCCGGAGATCGCGCTGACGCACGCTTTTCTCGAACGCTTCCAGGACCGCTTCGGCGCCAAACCGGCGGAGTGGCATTCGGACCTGCCGCCCCGGATGCGCGAACGCGTCTGGCGGCAGGTGGCGGAGGGTGGCGTGCGCGTCGTCGCCGGGGCGCGTTCGGCGCTGTTTTTGCCGTTCAAGGAGCTAGGCCTGATTGTTGTCGACGAGGAGCATGACCCGGCTTACAAGCAAGAAGACCGCGTCTTCTATAATGCGCGCGACATGGCGGTGGTGCGCGGCCATATCGGCGCTTTCCCGGTCGTGCTCGCCTCGGCGACGCCGTCGGTCGAGAGCCGGGTCAACGCCAGCCAGGGCCGCTATCATCGCGCGGTGCTGTCGGCGCGTTTTGCCGAGGCAGCGCTCCCCGACCTGAAATCGATCGACATGCGGCGCGCGCCGCCGGCGCGCGGCGGTTTCCTGTCGCCTCTCCTTCTGGAGCAGATGCAGCGCACGCTGGAGAGACAAGAGCAGTCGCTGCTCTTTCTCAACCGGCGCGGCTATGCGCCGCTGACGCTCTGCCGCGTCTGCGGCCATCGCTTCGGCTGCCCGGTCTGCTCGGCCTGGCTGGTCGAGCATCGCTTTCGCGGCCAGCTCGTTTGCCATCATTGCGGCCACAATGAGCGGCGGCCGGAGGCCTGCCCGGAATGCGGCACGCTCGATCATCTGGTCGCCTGCGGGCCGGGCGTCGAGCGCATCGCCGAGGAAGTGGTGGCGCATTTCCCGGAAGCCCGCACGATCGTATTGTCGTCCGATCTCTTGGGCGGCGTGCGCCGGCTGCGGCTCGAGCTCGAGGCCGTCGCCAATGGCGAGGCCGATATCGTCATCGGCACGCAGCTCGTCGCCAAGGGTCACAACTTCCCCGGCATGACGCTGGTCGGCGTGGTCGACGCCGATCTCGGCCTCGCCAATGGCGATCCGCGCGCCGCCGAGCGCACCTTCCAGCTGCTCAGCCAGGTGACCGGGCGCGCGGGCCGCACCGGCAAGAAGAGCCTCGGCCTGCTGCAGACCTACCAGCCCGACCATCCGGTGATGCGGGCGATCGTCTCCGGCGATTCGGAAGCCTTTTACGAGCGCGAAATCGCGGAGCGGGAGCGCGCCGCGCTGCCACCGTTCGGCCGGCTCGCCGGCATCATCGTCAGTGCCGCGACACGCGCCGAGGCCGAAACCCATGCGCGGGGCTTGCGGCGCGCGGCACCTACAGCCTCCGATCTCTTCGTGCTCGGACCGGCCGAGGCGCCGCTGTCGCTGATCGGCGGACGGCATCGCTTCCGCTTGCTTGTCCAGGGCGAGCGGCGCGCCGACATGCAAGGGTTTATTCGAGCCATGCTGGCGGAGGGGCCGAAGCTGCGCGGCTCCGTCAGGGTGCAGGTCGACATCGACCCGCAGAGCTTCCTATAAGCGAGAAAGACTGCCCCAACGGAGTGCTCGCTTTATGAAAACCCTCGGCCTTATCGGCGGCATGAGCTGGGAATCGACGGCGATCTACTACCGACTGCTCAACGAGATCGTGCGCGAGCGGCTGGGCGGGCTGCATTCGGCGAAGCTGCTCCTGTGGTCGTTCGACTTCGCCGAGATCGCCGAACGCCAGCATGCCGGCGACTGGGACGGCGCCGGCGTCCTTCTGGTGAAAGCCGCGCGAAAGCTGGAGGCCGGCGGCGCCGAGGGCCTGGTGATCTGCACCAACACCATGCACAAACTCGCCGACACGGTGCAGGCGGTCATCTCGATTCCGCTCATCCATATCGCCGACGCAACTGGACACGCTGTTGTCGCCGCAGGCGTGAAGCGGCCGGCGCTGCTGGCGACACGCTTCACCATGGAGCAGGATTTCTACAAAGGACGGCTCGCCGACAAATACGGCCTGCAGCCGGTCGTGCCCGGCCAGGCCGGCCGCGACATGGTGCACCGGATTATCTATGATGAGCTCTGCCAGGGTATCGTCAAAGCCGACTCGAAGTCCGCTTATGTCGAGGAAGTCGGCCGTCTGCGGCGCGACGAAAAGATCGACGGCCTCATCATGGGCTGCACCGAGATCAACATGCTGATCGGCCAGGGCGATTTCGACATGCCGGTGTTCGACACCACGCGCATCCATGCCGAGGCAGCGATCGAGTTCGCATTGTCCTGATCGGGCGCTCTTCTGACGCTTCTTCTCTTGCGTCTTTTCAAATGTGCCGGCCGCCATCTGGCGCGCGGATTTTCCTCGGCTAGAATGCCGGCAATTTCAGAACAAGACTTTCCGAGGGGGATCAGATGGAGTTCGCGTTTCCGTGGCCGGCGAGCCAGGGCGAGTGGCTGGCATGGTCGAGCGCCGTCGTGACGCTGCTCATCGGCCTCGTCCTGTTCCTGGCGCCGAACCTCGCCTTCCACATCCTGCGCCTGCAAGCGAAGCCGGAGAAAGCGGCGGCGATCGCCGAAGGGCGCGGCCGCATGTCGGGCTTCTACCTCGGCGTCAGCCTGTGCTGCATCCTGCTCGCGCAGCCGCTGCTCTATATGGCGCTCGGCTTCTCATGGCTGTTCACCGCTTTCGGCCGGCTTTTGTCGATGATGTCGGACGGCGCCAACACACCTTTCAACTGGGCTTCCATCGTGGTTGAATTGGCCCTGGCGGCGCTGCCGCTTGCCTTCGCCTTCGGCTTCGTGCCGTGAATTCGTGACTAATCCGCCGCTCAGGCTCGGCCTTCGCCGCCTGATGCGACAAAAGTGCCTGAAAACCATGCCGGACGATGCATTGCGGTCTCAAAAGGCCTGTGCTAGACGGCAATCGACTTTCGGCCGGGGATAGCGGAAGCCATCCCTCCGTGCTTGGAAAAATCGCAGTAAGGTCAAAGATTTAGCCAGAGTTTTCGCTCGCGCCAACAATCTGCGGCCTGTCAGACAAGAGAAAAGACGGTCCGTGGCCCAATCGTCATCGCCAATCTCAGCTGTCGCAGAGCGCTATGCAAGCTCGCTGTTCGAGCTCGCGCTGCAGGAAAATTCGGTCGCCCAGGTCGAGGCCGACCTCAACGATTTCGAGGCGATGCTCAACGGCAGCGCCGACCTTGCCCGGCTCATCAACAGCCCGGTGTTCTCCAGCGACGATCAGGCCAAGGCGATCGGCGCGATCATCTCCAAGGCCAACATCACCGGCCTCGTCGGCAATTTCCTGCGCGTCGTCGCCCGCAACCGCCGCCTGTTCGCCGTGCCCGGCATGATCAAGGCGTTCCGCCAGATTGCCGCCGACCACCGCGGCGAGGCGTCCGCCGAAGTCACCTCCGCGCATGCGCTGACGGATGCGCAGCAGGCCGAACTCAAGGCGACGCTGACCGGCATCGCCGGCAAGGACGTGGCCATCGCCATGACCGTCGACCCGTCGCTGCTCGGCGGCTTGATCGTCAAGATGGGCTCGCGCCAGATCGATACGTCGCTCAAAACCAAACTCAATTCGCTCAAGCTTGCACTGAAAGAGGTCGGCTGATGGACATCCGCGCCGCGGAAATTTCCGCAATTCTGAAAGACCAGATCAAGAATTTCGGCAAGGAGGCCGAGGTCTCCGAAGTCGGCCAGGTTCTGTCCGTCGGTGACGGCATTGCCCGCGTCTACGGGCTCGACAACGTCCAGGCCGGCGAGATGGTCGAATTCCCGGGCGGCATCCGCGGCATGGCGCTGAACCTCGAAGCCGACAATGTCGGCGTCGTCATCTTCGGCAACGACCGCGACATCAAGGAAGGCGACACCGTCAAGCGCACCGGCGCCATCGTCGACGTTCCGGTCGGTCCCGGCCTGCTCGGCCGCGTGGTCGACGCGCTCGGCAATCCGATCGACGGCAAGGGCCCGATCCAGGCGACCGAACGCCGCCGTGTCGACGTCAAGGCGCCCGGCATCATTCCGCGCAAGTCGGTGCATGAGCCGATGTCGACCGGCCTCAAGGCCATCGACGCGCTGATCCCGGTCGGCCGCGGCCAGCGCGAACTGGTCATCGGCGACCGTCAGACCGGCAAGACCGCCATCATCCTCGACACGATGCTGAACCAGAAGTCGGTGCACGACAACGGCCCGGAGAAGGAGAAGCTCTACTGCGTCTACGTCGCCGTCGGCCAGAAGCGCTCGACCGTCGCGCAGTTCGTCAAGGTGCTGGAGGAGCGCGGCGCGCTCGACTACTCCATCATCATCGCCGCGACCGCGTCGGATCCGGCGCCGATGCAGTTCCTGGCGCCGTTCGCCGGCTGCACCATGGGCGAATATTTCCGCGACAACGGCATGCATGCCCTCATCAGCTATGACGACCTGTCGAAGCAGGCCGTCTCCTACCGCCAGATGTCGCTGCTGCTGCGCCGCCCGCCGGGCCGCGAAGCTTATCCGGGCGACGTGTTCTACCTGCATTCGCGCCTGCTGGAGCGCGCCGCGAAGCTCAATGACGATAATGGCAACGGCTCGCTGACCGCGCTGCCGATCATCGAGACGCAGGCCAACGACGTGTCGGCCTACATCCCGACCAACGTGATCTCGATCACCGACGGCCAGATCTTCCTCGAGACCAACCTCTTCTTCCAGGGCATCCGCCCGGCGGTGAACGTCGGTCTGTCGGTGTCGCGCGTCGGCTCCTCGGCGCAGGTCAAGGCGATGAAGCAGGTCGCCGGCTCGATCAAGGGCGAGCTCGCGCAGTACCGCGAAATGGCGGCCTTCGCGCAGTTCGGCTCCGACCTCGACGCCGCCACCCAGCGTCTGCTCAATCGCGGTTCGCGCCTGACGGAGCTCCTGAAGCAGCCGCAGTTCTCGCCGCTCAAGACCGAAGAGCAGGTCGCGGTGATCTTCGCCGGCGTCAATGGCTATCTCGACAAGCTGGCGCTGAATCAGGTCGGCAAGTTCGAGCACGGCCTGCTCAGCCACATGCGCTCGGCCGGCAAGGACGTGCTCGACGGCATCCGCAAGGAGAAGGCGCTGTCGGACGACCTGCGCGGCAAGCTCAAGGCCGAGATCGACGCCTTCGCCAAGACCTTCGCTTAACGAGCAGCCGGACGCACGGGATCAGGTTTGAAGCATGCCTTCATTAAAAGACCTTCGTAACCGTATCGCCTCGGTCAAGGCGACGCAGAAGATCACCAAGGCGATGCAGATGGTCGCCGCGGCGAAGCTGCGTCGCGCGCAGGAAGCGGCGGAAGCGGCGCGTCCCTATTCCGAGCGGATGGGGGCGGTGCTGGCCAACATCACTCAGGCGATCGGCGGCGGCGGCGATGCCCCGGCGCTGATGACTGGCACCGGCAGGGACGACGTGCATCTGCTCATCGTCTGCACCGCCGAGCGCGGCCTGTGCGGCGGCTTCAATTCCCAGATCGCGCGCCTGGCCCGCGAGCATATTCGTAAGCTTCTCGCCGACGGCAAGCAGGTCAAGATCATCTGCGTCGGCAAGAAGGGTTTTGACATCCTGCGCCGCGAGTACGGCTCGCTGATCCTCGAGCGCGTCGACCTGCGCGAGGTCAAGACGCTCGGCTTCGTCAATGCCGATGCGATCGCGCGCAAGGTGATCAACCTGTTCAACCAGGGCGGCTTCGACGTCTGCACGCTGTTCTATTCGCAGTTCAAGTCGGTGATCAGCCAGATTCCGACGGCGCAGCAGATCATCCCGGCGGCCCCGGCTTCCGCCGCTGCCGAGACGAGCAACGGCGCCACGGCCGTCTACGAATACGAGCCGGAGCCGGGCGAGATCCTCTCCGACCTCATCCCGCGCAACATCGCGGTGCAGATCTTCCGCGCGCTGCTGGAAAACGCGGCCGGCGAGATGGGCGCTAAGATGAGCGCGATGGACAATGCGACGCGCAACGCCGGCGACATGATCAACAGGCTGTCGATCACCTACAATCGCCAGCGGCAGGCGCAGATCACCAAGGAACTCATCGAAATCATTTCGGGCGCCGAGGCGCTCTAGGCGCGCCCCGCCGCCGAGGCCATGGACCTCGCGGCAGAAGGCGTGAGCAACAGACAGACGAAAAGGGCAAAGACGATGGCGAAAGCAGCTACCCCGAAGACCGCCGCCAAGGCGGCACCGGCCCCCAAGGCGGCAAAGGCTCCGGCAGCAGCCGCGAATGCCGCTCTGGCCAAGAAGGCGGCCGCTCCGGCCAAGGCAGCGGCTCCGGCGAAGGCGGCCAGCGTTGCGGCGAAGCGGGTCGGCGCCGCCGGCAAGGTGCGCCAGGTCATCGGCGCCGTCGTCGACGTCCAGTTCGAAGATCATCTCCCGGCCATTCTGAATGCGCTGGAAACCGACAATGTCGGCAACCGCCTCGTCCTCGAAGTCGCCCAGCATCTCGGCGAGAACACCGTGCGCTGCATCGCCATGGACTCGACCGAAGGTCTCGTGCGCGGCCAGGATGTCTATGACACCGGCGGACCGATTTCGGTGCCGGTCGGCCCGGGCATGCTCGGCCGCATCATCAACGTCATCGGCGAACCGGTCGACGAGGCCGGCCCGGTCGACGCCGTCGAAATGCGCGCCATCCACCAGCCGGCTCCGGCCTATGTCGACCAGTCGACGGAAGCGCAGATCCTGGTCACCGGCATCAAGGTCCTCGACCTGCTGGCGCCTTACGCCCGCGGCGGCAAGATCGGCCTGTTCGGCGGCGCCGGCGTCGGCAAGACCGTGCTGATCCAGGAACTTATCAACAACGTCGCCAAGGCCCACGGTGGCTTCTCGGTGTTCGCCGGCGTCGGCGAACGCACCCGCGAAGGCAACGACCTCTATCACGAGTTCATCGAATCGGGCGTCAACAAGAAGGGCGGCGGCCAGGGTTCCAAGGCCGCGCTGGTCTACGGCCAGATGAACGAGCCGCCGGGCGCGCGCGCCCGCGTCGGCCTGACCGGCCTCACCGTCGCCGAGTATTTCCGCGACCAGGGCCAGGACGTGCTGTTCTTCGTCGACAACATCTTCCGCTTCACCCAGGCCGGATCGGAAGTGTCGGCGCTGCTCGGCCGCATCCCCTCGGCCGTGGGCTATCAGCCGACGCTCGCCACCGACATGGGCGCGCTGCAGGAGCGCATCACGACCACGACCAAGGGTTCGATCACCTCGGTGCAGGCCATCTACGTTCCGGCCGACGACTTGACCGACCCGGCGCCGGCCACGTCCTTCGCCCACCTCGACGCCACGACCGTGCTCAACCGCGCGATCTCGGAAAAGGGCATCTACCCGGCCGTTGATCCGCTCGATTCGACCTCGCGCATGCTCGACCCGCTGGTTGTCGGCGAGGAGCACTACCAGGTCGCCCGCCAGGTGCAGTCGATCCTGCAGCGCTACAAGTCGCTGCAGGACATCATCGCCATCCTTGGCATGGACGAGCTGTCGGAAGAGGACAAGCAGACCGTTGCCCGCGCCCGCAAGATCGAGCGCTTCCTGTCGCAGCCGTTCTTCGTCGCCGAAGTGTTCACCGGCTCGCCCGGCAAGCTGGTCGACCTTGCCGACACCATCAAGGGCTTCAAGGGCCTTTGCGCCGGCGATTACGACCATCTGCCCGAAGCCGCCTTCTACATGGTCGGCGGCATCGAGGAAGCGGTCGAGAAGGCGCAGCGCCTGGCGGCTGAAGCGGCGTAAAGAAGCGAATAGCGAATAGGGAGTAGCGAATAGGGATCAGTGGGCCGGCCGAGTTTTTCACTACTCGCTACCCGCTATTTCCTACTCGCTAGATTGGCATGGCTGAAGCTTTCAAGTTCGAACTGGTCTCGCCGGAGCGGCTGCTCGTTTCCGAGCAGGTCGAGTCCGTGGTCATCCCGGGCGCCGAAGGCGAGATGACCGTGATGGCGCAGCACGCTCCGGTCATGACCACGATCAAGCCCGGCGTCGTCACGGTGAAAACCGCGGCCGGCAAGGAAGAGCGCTACGTCGTGTTCGGCGGCTTCGCCGACATCCTGCCCTCCGGCTGCACGCTGCTGGCCGAATCGGCGGTCGCCGTCGGCGACATCGACCGCGCTGATCTCGCCCGCCGCATCCAGGAAGCCAGGGAAGACGCCGCCGACGCCAAGGACGATGAGGCCCGCAGCAAGGCCGAGCAGTTTCTCAGCCAGCTCACCACGTTGGAAGGCGCGCTGCTGCCGGCCTGACGGCGGCCTCTTAGGATGGACTGAAAGAGAGCGGGCTTGCCCCGCTTTTTTGTTTGCCTCGTTTGCCCGTTTTCTCGTTTGGGAGACAGTTCGCCCTGCTTGTCAGGGTGTCTTGCGGTTTCATGCAAACGGCGAGCCGCTCTATCTTCTTGTTTGGGTGATCGACCCCGACACGAGTTCGGCAGGCGACGACATGCCGGAAATCGTCGTGCCGCCTGATGAATTTTTCATGCTCGGCGACAACCGCGACAATTTGGCCGACAGCCGCTTCACCGGGCACGGTGCCGTACGGCAATCTCGTTGGCAAGGCAGTGCGCCTGTTCTGGACGGGGCCTACTCTGCCGCACGGCAGGTCGTGAACGAGTCGGGCGAGTAGTCTCGGTGCAGAGACGCGCTACTCGGCCAGCCGGGGCGGTTCCTTGCCGATGCCGATCGCCGCGAGAGCCAGCTTCGGACCGCCCTGCTTGAAATGGACGAGATGCGTGGCGACAGACTCGATCAACTTCTGTCGCTCCGGATGAGCTTTGGCAAAGCCGGCGAGGTCGAACACGGCCTCCGTCATCTCCGCCGTCGGCAGAATCCGGGCGAACAGGTTGCTGAGGGCGTCGTCGAGCGGGTCGGTGAAATGGCCCTCCGGCAAGCTGCCACCGCGCGCGGCGCATGCGGCGATCCAGGCGGCGACCACCAGCGTCAGGTGTACGAACTCGGTCCCGGCTTCGAGGCATTCGATGGCTGACGCGACGATGCGCTGCGGCAGTTTCTGGCTGCCGTCATTGGCGATCTGCGCCGTGCGATGGGCAAGCGCGGTGTTGGAGAAGCGCTGGGCGAGCTCGGCCGTATAGGCGGCCGTATCGAGGCTTGCATCCTCAGGCAGCGTCGGCACGGCTTCGGCCCACAATGCGTCGACAAACCGTCGGATCGACGGGTCGGCGAAGGCGCGGTCGACGGTGGTGTGGCCGCTGAGCAGGCCAAGATAGGCGATGCCGGAATGCGCGCCGTTGAGCAGCCTCAGCTTCATGTCCTCGAAGGGACCGACATCCTCGACCATGGTGACGCCGAATCTCTCCCAGGCCGGCCGCCCGGTGGGGAAACGGTCCTCAATCACCCATTGGCAGAACGGCTCGGTCACCACCGGCCAGGCATCCTGGAGGCCAAGCTCGCCGGCGATGCGGGCGTGGTCGGCGTCGGTGGTCGCCGGCACGATGCGGTCGACCATGGAAGACGGGAAGGCCACTTCGTTGGCGACATGGCGGGCGAGTTCGGTATCGCCCTGTCGAGCGAGCCCGGCATCGCCCGGTCGAGCGAGTCGTAAGTCGCGCAGCTTGGCAAACTCGAGCAACAGCTTGTGCAGCGTGGCGCCGTTGGCCGGAAGGTTGTCGCAGCACAGCACCGTGAAGGGCGGCGTGCCGGCGGCGCGGCGGCGCGCAAGCGCCTCGGCCAGGAAACCATGCGCCGTCCTGGGCGATCCGGGGTTTCCCAGATCGTGGACGATATCGGGATGAGTTTCGTCTAGGCTGCCGTCGGCGGCCCTCAGATAGGCCTTTTCGGTGATGGTCAGCGTGACGATGCGGGTGCGCGGATCGGTGAGCGCGGTAAGCACGGCGTCCGGATCTTCGGGCGCCACCAGCAACGACACGATCGAGCCGATGATCTGCAACTGCTCGCCGGCGCTTTCCCTCACCGCCAGCGTGTAGAGACCGTCCTGCGGCGACAGCGCATCGCGTGTATCGGGACTGCGCAGCGAGACGCCAATGATGCCCCAACCTGTATCGCCATCCGCCAGGACGGCGTCGACATAGGCCGCCTGATGAGCGCGATGGAAGGCGCCGACGCCGAGATGGACGATGCCGGGCGTCACGGCGCCGCGATCGTAGCGGGGTATGGCGATTGCGCCCGGCAGCTGCGTGATCGAGGCGTTCGACAGACGGCTGTTCATTGGTTTGAAGTCTCCGATCGGCGCGTCGAGCCTGGCAGGAATGGCGGCAGCGGCGTAGCACCCGCCGCTGCCCGGTACAATGGCCGGGCCTTATGCAAAAGTCATCATACAACTGGCTGGTTTTTGTATGTTGACAATGTTGTTTGCTAATCCACCAATGGCAGCCTGGGAGGAGCGAAGTGGCTGCATTGACTGATCCGGACCTGTTGTTCGCGCCGGAAACGCGAACGCTGGCTCGCGCCCTTCATGCAGGCGTCAAGGACCTGCCGATCGTCAGCCCGCATGGCCACACGGACCCGCGCTGGTATGCGTTCAACGAGCCCTTTCCCGACCCCGCGCAGCTCCTGATCGTCCCGGACCACTACATTTTCCGCATGCTGTTCAGCCAGGGCGTGCCGCTGGAAAAGCTCGGCGTGCCGACGCTCGACGGAGCGCCGGTCGAGACCGACGGCAGAACGATCTGGCGGCGCTTTGCCGAGCATTACTATCTCTTCCGCGGCACGCCGACCCGGCTCTGGCTCGACCATGTGTTCGAGCACCTGTTCGGCATCGACGAACCGCTCAACGCCAGCACCGCTGATCGGTGCTACGACACGATCGCCGCGCTTCTTCAGCGCGCCGACTATCGGCCGCGGGCGCTGTTCGAGCGCTTCAACATCGAGGTGATCGCCACCACCGAAGGGGCGCTCGACGATCTCAAATGGCATCGGATGATCCGTGACAGCGGTTGGCAGGGCCGCGTCGTTACCGCCTACCGGCCGGACGCCGTGGTCGATCCCGACCTCGAAGGGTTTCTAGCCAATCTCGATCGCCTGGGCGAAATCACCGGATGCGACACCGGCACATGGGCCGGCTATCTCGAGGCGCACCGAAAGCGCCGCGCCTATTTCAAGGAATTCGGCGCCACCTCGTCCGATCACGGCCATCCGACCGCCGACACCGCCAATCTTTCCGACACGGCGGCGCAGGAGCTGTTCGACAGCATCCGCCGCGGTTCGGAGGACGAGCGCGAGCGAAAACTGTTCCGCGCCCAGATGCTGACCGAGATGGCCAAGATGAGTCGCGACGATGGGCTGGTAATGCAGATCCATCCCGGGTCGTGGCGCAATCATTCGCCGGCTGTTTTCCAGAAATTCGGCCGCGACAAGGGTTTCGATATCCCGACCCGGACCGACTATGTGACGGCGCTGAAGCCGCTGCTCGACTGCGTCGGGCTGGAGCGAGACCTGACGATCATTCTGTTCACGCTCGACGAGACGAGCTATGCGCGCGAGCTGGCGCCGCTCGCCGGCGTCTATCCGGCGCTGAAGCTTGGGCCGGCCTGGTGGTTCCACGACAGCCCGGAAGGCATGCGCCGCTTCCGCGAGATGACCACCGAGACGGCGGGCTTCTACAATACGGTCGGCTTCAACGACGACACGCGCGCCTTTCCATCGATCCCGGCGCGCCACGACGTCGCGCGGCGTGTCGACTGTGCCTTCCTGGCGCGGCTCGTCGCCGAACATCGGCTGCGCGAGGAGGAAGCGCATGAGCTGGCGCGCGAGCTTGCCTACACGCTTGCCAAGAAGGCGTACCGGCTCTGAGCCGGGCGCCAGGATTTGAAGGGCATGAAGTTCGGCAAGATCACGGTCTGGGAAGCGATACGCTCGAACTGGCCGTTCTACGGCGCGGGTATCGTGGTTCTGGCGCTGGTGACGTATATTCCCGCGATCTCGCTGTGGTTGCCAAGTGTCTTCAAGTAGGCGTCCTCGAATAGGGCGTTCAGATAGGGGAGTGCGACGTGGCCGGGCCCACGACGGATTTCAGGGTCGAACGGAAGCCGAAGCTGTCGGAAACGGTGGTCGCGGCGATCCGCAAGCAGCTGTTGGCGGGCGAGATCCCGCCCGGGCACAAGCTGCCGACCGAAGGGCAACTCACGGAAACCTTCGGCGTCAGCCGCACCGTCATTCGCGAGGCGCTGGCAAAGCTTGCCGCCGACGGCCTCGTCGAGGCGCGGCAGGGCGCCGGCGTCTTCGTCACAGAACACATCTCCACCACGCTCGGCGTTTTGGCCGCCGACATGGGCGCCAAGGATTCGATCGCGCTCAACGTGCTCGAGGTGCGGCTGGCGATCGAGATCGAATCGGCCGGCCTTGCCGCCATCCGCCGCAACGCGGCGCAAGAGGCGGCGATCCAGGAGGCTTTCTTCGAGTTCGAGCGGCTTCTGCTCGCCAGCCAGCCGACCGGTCCGGCGGATCTCGCCTTCCATAGGGCAATCGCCAGCGCCACCAATAACCCGTTCTATGTCGAGATGCTCGACGTGCTCGGCCGCCGCGCCATTCCCTGCGACGTAACCTCGCCCTGGTCGGCCGAGCTCGTCCAGTCCGACGAGTACCAGCGTGGCCTGCAACGGGAGCATCTGGTGATCCTCAACGCGATTTCGGCGGGCGACGCCGAAGCCGCGCGCGAGGCGATGCGGGCACATCTCACCTCGAGCCAGCAGCGCTACCGCGAGCGCCTGCAGGCGCGGCAGGCCTATTACGCAAAGTCCGTGGCGGCTGCGTCGACCGGATAATCATTCGAGCAAGGTAGAGATGGACCAGACACACACCGGCGCTTTCATCTGGGCCATGGCTGGCGACAATGTCGATTATACCGACGTCGACCAGCTGACGATGGACCAGCTCAAGTGAGCGATCTTTTCGCCTTCAGCCTTGCGGGAAAACGCATCCTCGTCACCGGCGCCAACACCGGCATCGGCCAAGGCATTGCAGTGTCGGTCGCGCGCGCCGGCGGCGCCGTCATCGGCGTCGGCCGCTCGGCGATGGATGAAACCGTGGAGAAGATCGCGGCCATTGGTGGCCAGTTCGAAACCGTGGCCGCCGATCTCGGCGATCCTGCTGCGGCTGCCGTCATGCTCGACCGGATATGGGACGAGAAGGGACCGCTCGACGGCTTGGTCAACAATGCCGGCATCATACGACGCGCCGACGCGGTCGATCTGACCGAAGCCGACTGGGACGAGGTGATGGACATCAATTTGAAGACGGTCTTCCGGCTTTGCCAGAGTTTTGCCAGACGCGTGCTGGCCGAGCCCGGGCGGCGCGGCAAGATCGTCAACATAGGCTCGGTGCTGAGCTTCCAGGGCGGCATCCGCGTCGCCTCCTACACCGCTTCGAAACATGGTGTGCTTGGCCTCACGAGGCTGCTCGCCTGCGAATGGGCGGCGAAAGGCATAAACGTCAACGGCATCGCGCCGGGCTATATCGAAACCAACAACACCGAAGCCTTGCGCGCCGACCCCGACCGCAGCGCCGCCATCCTCGGACGCATTCCCGCGGGGCGCTGGGGCCGGCCGGGCGACATCGGCGACGCGGCCGTTTTCCTGCTCGCGCCCGCGTCGGACTACATGCATGGCGCGGTGATGCCGGTGGACGGCGGCTGGCTGGCGCGGTGACCATTCTGCCAATTTCGAACGGAAGCTAAGCGATGACGCCTCTCTTTTCACATGCCGGCGAAAAAGCCTGGGAGCCGACGCCCGACGGCAACAGACGGCGCGTGCTGGTGCACACGGCCGAACTGATGATGGTCGAATTCGCCTTCAACAAGGGCGGCCTCGGCGCGCTGCATTCGCATCCGCACGTCCAGGCAAGCTATGTCGCCGAAGGCCGCTTCGAAGTCACCATCGACGACAAGTCAGAGATCCTGGCAGCGGGAAGCAGCTTCATCGTGCCGTCCAACCTGGTGCACGGCGTCAGGGCGCTGGAAGCGGGGCGGCTGGTCGACAGTTTTGCGCCTTATCGGGCCGACTTCCTATAGCGATATTCCTGTTGCCAAAGAAAAACCCGCGCCGTGAGGCGCGGGTTTGTTGCCTGGGCGCAGGTGGCGCCGCTGCGGTACTCAAACATTGCCGCAGGACGACAACGGTGCCGCAGCATGGTGAAGATAGGTTTAACGAAGAGGACTGGCACTCTGCCGGCATATCGGCCAAAGAGACGGCGCGCCGCAGCTTTGGCAACGGATGAACTAAGCCGGCGGGAGCGGAAGTCGGAAATGGACGTCGCACGAAAATCAGAAGCCTTTTTGCGCAAGGCCATCAGGCGGCCGATCAGAGAGGTTCGGCGCTTGGCGCTGGATGTGAAGCGGCTGTGGCGGCTTTGGTTTGCTGGACGCTCGGCGCCTTACAAGAAGATATTCATTGCCGGTTGCGCGCGCAGCGGCACGACGCTGACCCAGCGCCTGATGGGGTGTTTCGAGGACACCTTCGTCCATCGAGCCGAAGCGAAATACACCCAGCTGGATATGTTGGACCGCTCCGAATCCAACCTTGTCGTCAAGCGCACGGATCGGGGTCATATGCATCTGGCGAAATTGCCCGCCGCCATTGGCCTGATCTATTGCGTTCGCCATCCTTTCGACGTGCTCACCAGCTCGCATCCGGAAAGCAGGGCGGAGCGCCGGTTCCATGTCACCTCCGAACGCTGGCTGGCCGAGTACGAGGCCTTGCTGCGGCTGAGAAAGGCGCAGCCGGAGCGCGCGATCGTCTATGTCCGTTACGAGGACATGATCGCTCGGCCGGACGAGGTCCAGGAGAGGATCGCGCGAGCATTCGACCTCAGGCCGCGTATCCGCTTCAGCGAGGATGCCGGCAACCCGATACGGGCAACATCGCTCAAGAAGTGGGAACGGAACGAGGAATACCTTGCCTATCTCAAAGCCCTGCCCCCCGCCTTCCTCGCCCGGCTGAGAGGGTTCTGTGACGAGTTCGGCTATGACATGCCGGAGTGGGCAAACGCATGACGTCGATGCTCGGCCTTTCAGCCGAACGGCGAGGACCGTTGATTACGCCCGATATGCTGCCGGGCGATGAGGGAGCCAGCATAAACGGCCCATCGCTGGTGAGGATGCCGGCCTGGGCGACCGGCCGGCTCGCAACGTATCACCTCTATTTCGCGCATCACAACGGCACCTACATCCGCCTAGCCTATTCAGATACGCTGCAGGGTCCTTGGAGCGTTCACCCGGGCGGCGTACTTTCGCTTGGCGAATGTCCTTTTCTGAGGGATCACATCGCCTCTCCCGACGTGCATGTCGACGAGCAGACCCGACGCATCGTCATGTATTTTCACGGCCCTGAGCGACATGGCCGCGAGCAGACGACCTCTGCGGCGACATCGGTCGACGGCCTTTACTTCAACCCCAGTCCCCAGGCGCTAGGGCCGTTCTATGCGCGGATATTTCGGCACGACGGCTGGTGGTATGGGCTTTTCGGCACCGGCAGCATCAGGCTTCGCCGTTCGATCGATGGTCTTTCCGGTTTCGAGGAAGGGCCGGTCGTGCTACCGGGCTCGGGCCGGGTCCGGCCACGGCATGTGGCAGTGCAGAAGAACGGGGATTTGCTGATTGTCTATTATACGCGCAAGGGCGACGCGCCGGAGCGCGTGATTTACGGCAGCATCGACCTTTCCAAGGAGTGGCGGCGCTGGGTCGTGCGCGGCAGGACCGAATTGCTGAGACCCGGCACCGACTACGAGGGCGCCGGCCTGCCGGTTCGCCGTAGCAAGGCGGGCGTGGCAAGAAGCAAGGAGAACGGGCTGCGCGATCCGGCCATTTTCGAGGAGGATGGCAGGACCTGGCTGCTCTATGCCATTGCGGGCGAGAGCGGCATCGCGCTGGCCGAAATCCGACCGGGAGAACTCCGGGCTGTCGGGCTGCGAAAATCGATTGCGGATCTATGGAGCCGGCTTGGAGTCTGACGCGCCCTGCCTTTGCTAACCCTCGGCTCAGTGGACACTGCCGACCGCCTTGCCCTGCCATCTCGGTATCGCCGGGTTGCAGCGCAGGGAGGAGCCGACACCTCCGGCAGAGACGGCGGCGCCGGCAGGCAAAAACGGCGGACAGCACGGGTTGCGATGGCCTTCGGGCGATCCGCGCCTTAAGAACGTGACCTCAGCCGAAACCGGGAATCACTCTCAAATGCAAAACGCGATGGCGGGGCGGGCATCGGTGGCGGGCATTGCGGCGGAGGGACGCGATCCGAAGCGGCGCGTGCTGAAGGACGTGTTCGGCTTCGACGATTTTCGGCCCGGTCAGGCCGACGTGATAGAGGCGCTGCTGTGCGGCCGCCACGTGCTGGCGGTCATGCCGACCGGCGCCGGCAAGTCGCTCTGCTACCAGGTTCCGGCGCTGGTCCTTGGCGGGCTCACCATCGTCGTCTCGCCGCTGGTGGCGCTGATGCAGGACCAGGTCGCAGCGCTGCGGCTCGCCGGCGTCGCCGCCGATACGATCAACTCCTCGCTGGATCGCGATGCCAACGTCGCGGCGTGGCGCCGCGTCGCCTCGGGCCAGACGCGTCTGCTCTATCTGGCGCCGGAGCGGCTGATGACCGAGCGGATGCTCGACGCGCTGGCCAGGCTCGACATCCGGCTGATCGCCGTCGACGAGGCGCATTGCATCTCGCAATGGGGGCCAGCCTTTCGGCGCGAATATGAGGACCTTGCGCGGCTGCGCGACCTCTTTCCGAAAGTGCCGATCATCGCGCTGACCGCGACCGCGGACGAAACGACGCGCACCGACATTTCGGCGCGGCTGTTTGCCCACAGTGTCGACACGCTGGTGCTGGGCTTCGACCGGCCGAACATCAAGCTTGCCATCGAGCCGAAGCAGGACAGCAAACGCCAGCTGTTGCGTTTCGTCGAACGCCATGCGGGGCAGAGCGGCATCGTCTATTGCCTGTCGCGCAGGAAGACAGAGGAGATGGCGGCCTTCCTCGAAAAGAACGGCGTCACCGCGCTCGCTTACCATGCCGGCATGAGCAAGGAGGCGCGGGACGCGAACCAAAACGCTTTCATGACGCTGTCCGGCGTGGTCATGGTGGCGACCATCGCCTTCGGCATGGGCATCGACAAGCCGGACGTTGCCTATGTCTTCCACACCGACCTGCCGGCGAGCCTCGAGGCCTATTACCAGGAGATCGGCCGTGCCGGGCGCGACGGACGACCAGCCGAGGCGCATATGCTCTACGGCCTCGGCGACATCCGCACGCGCCGCTTGTTCATCGACGACGAAGATGCCTCGCCGGAGCATAAGCGGCGCTCGCATGGCCGGCTGGACACGCTGATCGGCTATTGCGAGACGGCGCAATGCCGGCGCCAGGTCCTGCTTGGCTATTTCGGCGAAGGCGCCTCGCCTTGCGGCAATTGCGACAACTGCCTCAACCAGGCGCCGCGCGCGGACGGCGGCACCGAGGCGCGCATCATTCTTTCGGCCGTCGCGCAAACCGGCGAGCGGTTCGGGGCCTCCCATATCGTCGACATCCTGCTCGGCCACGAGACCGAGAAAGTGCTGGCCCGAGGTCATCAAAGGCTTGCCAGCTTCGGCACCGGCGCGGCGCACAAGCGACCCGCGTGGCTGTCGCTGATCCGCCAGCTTGTGGCGGGCGGGTACCTGGTGCCGGACCCGGACGGCTATGGCGGCCTTGCCATTTCCGAGAGCGGCCGCGCGCTCGGCCGCGGCGAGATCGCCTTCGAGTATCGCGTCGAGACGCGGCACCGTTCCCTGCGCGACAAGGCGCGTTCGGCCCAGGCCGCGGCGGACGCCGAAGACCTGGACGCCGCGCTGCTCGCCACGCTCAAGGCGCTGCGGCTGCGCCTGGCGAAGGAACGCCAGGTCCCGGCCTATGTCGTTTTCTCCGACCGCACGCTGATCGACATGGCCGAGCGCTGCCCGCGCGACCTCGCTGCCTTCGCCGCGGTGAACGGCGTCGGCGAAGCCAAGCTCAAGGAATTCGGCGAGGTCTTCTTGAGCGCGATTGCGGAGCATCAATCCGGCGGATCAGGTTGAGGCAAAATCGGCCGGCGCATCACGCTCGTCCGGCCCAACCTACAAACCGGATCACGCATTCAAACGATGATTGCCCGCAGCCGACGCGCAACGCCCGCTCTCAAGTTGCGCCCTGGCTGGCCCCGATCATGGTTCTCACAGCGTCCAAGGGCTGCAAGCCGGCCTCGCGCACCAGCGTGCGCCAGCTGAAGAAGCTCAGCGCCAGCTGAAGCATCGCGCGCTGCCTGCCGTCGAGGCCTTGGCCGAGCACGTCCCGGCAGGCCGCGGCGGCAAGCGCGTGCGCTTCATCGATACACCCGATACGCCGCACGCTGAAATGTGAACGGCGCCGAGCGTGGTTCCACGCCGTTCCTGTGGAAACATTCCTGTTGCAATCTTCGAGGCAAACAGTTCGAATAAAGTCTTTCCGGGGGAACAAGAATTGTGAACAAGGGTGTGGTACGGCTTATTCCAAAGCCGAGGGCCTCAATATTCATCTGTGGTTGCGGTCATACCGGGTCGACCTTGCTCGCCCGGATATTGGCTGCGCATCCGGATGTCTTCAGTGTCCCGCGGGAGACAAGCGCTTTTGTCTCGGACAAAGGCGCCAGATGGACCAAGCTAAGCTTGCTTTTGCTTGAGGCGGCCATTTCGCGCCGGAGCGTCTGGGTCGAAAAAACCCCCGGGCATATTCATTACACCCGTCAGATACGCGAGACGATCCCGGATGCCCGTTTCATCGTGGTGACGCGCGATGGCCGTGATGTCGTGGCATCGCTCGGGCAGCGCTACGAGGGCGATTTCGACAGAGCGTTCCAAAGGTGGGTCGCCGACAGCAGGGCCTCGATGCTCTGCGTCGAGAGGGGCGGGGCCATGCTGTGGCGCTACGAGGACTTTATCGAGTCGCCTGCGCTTTCGATCGAACGGCTATGCCGCTTCATTGGTGTGGCTTTCGATGCTGCCATCCTGGACTATCACCGGCATCCGGTCGTCTGGGGAAGGGCAAGAAGAGTTCGCACGGCGCATTCGGCTCGCCGATCGGCGCAGGTCAACCAACCAATCACCGACTACAGGGGCGGCTGGCGATCGAAGCTGCCTGAGGAATTCGCCTCGCGTTTCGAGGCAGGTGAGGCCCAGGAACTGATGGCCTATTTCGGATATCGCTGAGGGCGACTGTCGCGCTCCTTCGTCAAGCGCGCAGCGCCGACGAGCGATCGCCGGCTCTGCGAACGGTAGCGGCAAGCGCTCTTCCACCGAACATGGCGCCAGGCGTCAGTAAAATGGCGCCGCCCGCGACTGATCGAGGCGCAACGCCGGTTTAGCTTACGCTCATCCAGTCTCGCAAAGATGAGAAAACTGGATCTCGCGAACGGTCGACAAACGGGTCGTCCGATCCGTGCCGGCTGCCGGCACCGCCAATCCCACACAAAGGAAAGATAGATGGATCTGAACAATTTCTCCCGCCGCGGCGCCTTGGCCATTTTTGTAGGCGCCACACTTCTGTCCGCCGCGCCTGCGGCTCACGCCCAGCAGGCGTCGTCTGATGCAATCATTGGCACCTGGCAGGCGGACGACGGCAGCGTGAAGCTCGAGACGTTCAAGACCGGCTCCGAATTCCAAGCCCGTCTCCTCTATGGCAACCAACTGGTCGAGCCCGGCGGCGTGACGTTCAAGAAGGACACCAAGAACCCCAATCCGGCGCTGCGCTCGCGGTCGATGAGGAATGCCATCTTCATCACCGGCCTCCATTGGGATGACGGCGCATGGACGGGCGGCTCCCTCTATGACGGCTCCTCGGGACGCACCTACAACTGCGAGGTGCGCATCAAGAATGGCAAGATGAACCTCAGGGGCTACATCGGCCTTCCGGCCCTCGGCCAGACGCGCACCTTCCATCGCGTCTGACGGCAGTGGATGGGAGTTGGCTGGCCCCGCAAAATGCCGGGCCGCCCAACTCCCGCACTTGTCGGAGCTTGGGTTGTCGCTGCCCGTAGCCGCACCCTCGTGAGCCATGGCGGCTGCCGCCCAGAGGTTGGCGGAAATTGCAAGTACCGTGGCAGCGATCGCCAATGCGTGCCGACCCCTTTTGCCCCAGAATTCAACATCAAATAGGAAAGGCACAAATCAAATGGCTAAGAAAGCAAACAGAACCGCGCTCGTCACTGGCGCATCCTCTGGCATGGGCAAGGAAATCGCCCGGCGTCTGATCAAGGACGGCTTCAAGGTCTATGTCGCCGCCCGCACCGTCGACAAAATGGCCGATCTTGCCAAGCTTGGCGCCATTCCGGTGCGCATGGACATTTCAGTGAATGCCGACATCGAGGCCGCCGTGGAAACGATACTCGCCCAGTCCGGCGGTGTCGACGTTCTCGTCAACAACGCCGGTTTTGGTCTTTACGGGCCGGTGGAAGACGTGACGATCGATGAGGCTCGCTACCAGTTCGAGGTCAATGTTTTCGGTCCCGCCCGGCTGACCCAGCTCCTGCTGCCGGCCATGCGCAAGAAGGGCGCTGGAACCATCGTCAACATCACCTCGATGGGCGGCAAGATCTATACGCTTCTCGGCGCGTGGTACCATGCCACCAAACATGCGCTTGAGGGCTGGTCGGACAGCCTGAGGCTCGAGCTAGCCCCCTTCGGCATCAAGGTCGTCGTCGTCGAGCCGGGCCTGATCGAGACGGGCTTTGGCGATGTCGTCGCCGATGGCCTGGTCAAGCGGTCGGCAAGCAGCGCCTATGCCAAGGTTTCCCAAGCGGTCGCCAAGACAACGCGGGACACCTATGGCCACGGCCGCGGCACCAACCCGGGCGTTATTGCCGATGTGGTTTCGGAGGCCGTCCGGGCGCGCAAGCCTAAGACCCGTTACGCTGCCGGCAAATACGCCAAGCCTATGATCGCTATCCGCAAATGGTTCGGCGACCGCATGTTCGACCGGATCATCATGAGCCAAATGCGATAAACAAGACCGGGATGGGCCGCTTGGCGGCGGCCCGTCGACGATGTGGAGTACAGGAGAACAGGTCATGGGCGCAGCTCCTGCTGACAAATGCAAGGTCCCGCAGGCGTTGTGGCGGGCGATCGAAGGCCTCGGGCTTCCGGCCGCTGCCGTGCTGAGGCAGGCGCGGCTGCCGGCGACGCTGCACTTGAACCCACAAAGTCTGGTGACGACGCACCAGTACTTCGCGATTTTCAAGGCCCTGGAAGAACTCACCTCCGACCCCGGCGTCGGCATCAGGTTGGTCAAGAGTGCCGATACCGCCGTCCATCCGCCGTCTACTTTGGCCGCATTCCACGCGCGGGATTACCGCGACGGATTGTCGAGGATCGCCAGGTTCAAGAGACTCTGCACGCCCGAACAGCTGCATATCTCCGAAACAAGGGGCGAGGTGGCGATCACGAGCGAGTGGTTCTATGCGACGGAGCCGGAGCCGGCCATTGCCGTCGACATTACGTTCGCGTTTCTGCTCGAACTGGGCCGGCGCGGAACCGGGCAGAACCTGGCGCCTGTCCTGGTCGAACTCACCCGTGCCGATCCCAACAGCGACGTTCTCAGCTCTTACTTTTCCTGTCCCATCCGCTACGGCGCGCCGCGTGACGTGCTGATCTTGAAAAGCAGCGATCTGAACCGTCCGTTTCCGGGACACAATCCAGAGCTTTTGGAAATTCTCACGCCGGCGCTTGCATCCGCCCTGGGTGAACTCCAGGCGCTCAGTTCGATCCGCGAGCAGGTGAAGATGGTCCTGAAAAGGAACCTGGCCAGCGGCCGGCCGGAACTGTCCGGCATTGCAACCGATCTCGGCCTCAGCGAACGAACGCTGCAACGCCGTATCACCGAGGAAGGCACCACCTTTCGTGAACTCCTGGTGGAAGCAAGACACGAGCTGGGCCGCCAGCTTCTGGCCGATGCCTCTGCCGACATCAACGAGGTCGCTTGCCTGCTCGGCTACCAGGACACGAGTTCATTCTATCGTGCCTTCCGCGACTGGGAAGGCACTACCCCCAATAGGTGGCGCGAACTGAATATGGGTCGAGCGTCGGGACCTGGTGGCACCAGCTTGCACTAGCCTGAGATAATTGGCGGTCTACGGCCGGAGGCATTTGTCCGATCTGTGATCTGTCGACTTGCTTGGATTGGCGCGAGTCACGAGTCGAATGGCGCCTGGCGCTAATCAGCATCCTTTTCGCCAGTGCTAACACCCGCCTAGGGATTCATCGACGTGAGCGAAGCTCCGGCTTCCAAAGGTGTGCAAGATGCGCCACGATTTTTGGATGTTCTTCAGAACCTGGCTGAGCGCTCCGCTCCGCGTGGCAGCAGTCGCGCCTTCTGGCAAGGCGCTTGCGAGGATCATGACGCAGGATATAACCGCGGAGACCGGGCTGGTAGTCGAACTTGGACCCGGCACCGGTGTTTTCACCTCGCGGCTGCTGGAGCGCGGCGTGCGGCCGGAAGACTTGACCTTGGTTGAGTACGGGGCGGAGTTCGCACAGCATCTCCAGTCCCGTTTTCCTCGGGTGCGGGTATTGCAGATGGACGCGGCTGCCATCGGAGACATCTCGCTTCAAAGAGGGGCAGCCGGAGCCGTCATCAGCGGCCTACCGCTTCTGAGCATGCCTGACCACAAGGTCATCGCGATCCTGGGTGGCGCCTTTTCACTGCTGCGGCCCGGAGGCGCTTTCTATCAGTTTACCTATGGTCCACGCTGTCCCGTGCCGCGTCCCATTCTGGAGGGATTGGAATTGCGTGCCACGCGCATAGGCCGGACATTGCAGAACGTGCCGCCAGCCGCAGTCTACAAGATTTCGCGGCTCAGGACTTGGGATCGGCCCCAGGGGCGCAAAGCTACGGAGCAGCCTAAAGGGGTTTCGGCCGTTGCAAGTTGAGTGCTTGTCGCCCATCGGCCCTAAAAAACGGTCAACCGAATCCGTTTGTCCATTTCGTCAAAGATTCGAAAAACGACGCCTTTTGTAGCCGACCCGGAAAGCCTCCCGAGCTGCCCGGCGGGGCAGGCCCGGGAGAGGGGTCGGTCTACGCGTCCAGGCTGCATCGGGAGAGCCCGCGCGGCCTTAGTGCCCTTCCGCATCGTGTTCAGTTTAACCGGGGCAGAAGTCGCTAAGGGCCGCAATGCCGCCGTTCTGAGTTTCAGATAGTTGTTGGAGGTCGTGGCGGAGAGGGAGGGATTCGAACCCCCGATACCCTTGCGAGTATGCCGCATTTCGAGTGCGGTGCATTCGACCACTCTGCCACCTCTCCGCGAGGTCATGGTCGGCCGTTTGCCGGCGCGGCGCACTAGATAACGGCTGACCGCCGCAGTTACAAGGCCCTAGTCGACCGATTTCCCGCTTCTTGAAAAAGCGTCGGCGAGCGACGGACCGGCGCGCGGCCCACGGCATGCTCAGGAGCAAGGGCCGCTTGCCTTGACTTCCTTGCGACCTTCGGTTAGGGACAGCCCGCATTCGGCGTGGGGCTTCTCCGCGCCGCTTGTTTTTTGAACCCGCAGACTGACAAAAAGACGGCCGAACCGCCTGAAGCGGTTCATCGAGGCCGACCGAACAGCGAAAGGCAAAAAATGTTCGCAGTCATCAAAACGGGCGGCAAGCAGTATCGCGTCGCCGCCAACGATCTGCTCAAGATCGAGAAAGTCGAAGCCAAGGTCGGCGAGATCGTCGAGATCGGCACTGTTCTCGCGCATGGCGAGGGTGAGAATGTCACCTTCGGCGCGCCGTTCGTCGATGGCGCTCTGGTCACGGCGGAAGTCGTCGAGCAGGGCAAGAACCGCACCGTCATCGCTTTCAAGAAGCGCCGCCGCCAGAATTCGCGCCGCAAGATCGGCCACCGCCAGCTTCTGACCACCGTCCGGATTTCCGAGATCCTGCTGGGCGGCGCCAAGCCGTCGAAGAAGGCCACCGCCAAGGCTGAGGCCAAGGCGCCCGAAGCCAAGGCAGACGTCGCCGCCGAGGCGAAGGCCGAAGCCGCTCCGAAGGAGGCCAAGGCCAAGAAGGAAGCCAAGGCAGAGGCCGCCCCCAAGGAAGCTCCCGCCAGCGAAGAGGCCAAGGCCGCGCCACTGTTCAAGGCACCGAAGGGCGAGCCGGACGATTTGACCGTGATCAAGGGCATCGGTCCCGTCGCGGCGAAGGACCTCGCCGAGCAGGGCATCGTCACCTTCGCACAGCTGGCCAAGCTGACCGAGAAGGATGTCGCCAAGATCGACGAACACATGCCGTTCAGCGCCGACCAGATCAAGGACTGGCGCGAGCAGGCCAAGGAGCTGGCGAAAAAGAAGTAAGGACGGCCGGCGACAATCGTCGCCGGTACGGACTTGAAACGGAACGCGAACGCGTTCATAAGACCATTCAAGCGCCTCAGGGCGCATCGGAGTTAGTTAGATGGCACACAAGAAAGCTGGCGGTTCGTCGCGCAACGGTCGCGATTCGCACTCCAAGCGTCTCGGCGTGAAGAAGTTCGGTGGCGAAGCCGTCGTCGCCGGCAACATCATCATTCGTCAGCGCGGCACGCAATGGCATCCGGGCACCAACGTTGGCATGGGCACCGACCACACCCTTTTTGCGCTCGAAGCCGGCGCAGTCACCTTCAACAAAAAAGCCAACGGCCGAACCTACGTCTCGGTAAACCCGATCACCAAAGCAGCGGAGTAGCCGGTTCCGCACCATAACACCGGCGCCCATCTCGGGAACCGGTGTCTGGCCAGGCCAGGAAAAGGATCAGGAGAGATGGGCTTCCATCTCTCCTTTTTCATTTTTCTTTGCCCTGGAGGACTAAAATGGTTGCCGAAGCGGAAGACACCGAAGACGAAAGTTACGCGATCGATTGCCCGGTGCTCGCCACCGAGCGCCTGGTCATGCGCGCTCCGCGCGAGAGCGATCTCGCGCAACTCGTCGCTCTGGCCGACAACCGTCACGTCGCCGAAATGCTGGCCCGCATGCCGCATCCTTACGGCGAAGCCGAGGCCCGCGCCTTCCTCGCCATGGCCTCGTCGCGCCGCGCCGGCATCGCCTATGCGCTGACGCTCGCCGGAACCGGCACTTTCGTCGGCTGCGCGGGGTTGAATACCACCGATCGCGGGCTGGAGCTGGGCTACTGGATCGGCGAGCCTTACTGGAAGCGCGGCTATGCGACCGAGGCGGCGCACGCGCTGGTCGACCTTGCCTTCCAGAAGACCTCGATCCAGGTGCTGCATGCCTCGACCAGGGTCATCAATCCGGCATCGCGCCGCGTCATCCACAAGTGCGGCTTTCAGTATGCCGGCCAGGGCATGCTGAACTCGATCGTCGCCGGCCAGGTGCCGGTCGAGCGCTACCGGCTGGACCGCAAGACCTGGACGAGCCTGCGCAACTGGGTGCACTTCTAGGCATGTTGAAATTCAGGTGAGGCCGGCCCGCAAATGACGGTTTCCTGCGCTTCCGGTGCTCGCGTACTTTCAGTACGCTCCGCTCCGGTTCTCGGAAGCCGTGATTTTCGGCTCAGCCTGACCTGAATAGCAACACGCATAGGCGTCGGCGCTCAAAGACGACTCAACCCAATTCGACCCAGACCGGCAGGTGGTCCGATCCGCGCGCCTGCGGGTCGGCCCACAGGCGCTTCAGCGAGCCGGCGAGCGAAGCGCTGGTGAAGACGTAGTCGATGCATTTGTGGCGGCCCGCATCGTTGGGTCGATTGGGGTCGATCCAGGTGAAGAGGCCGGAAACCTCCAGGCGCTGGGCGACATCGACGGCGAGATCGGCGGTGAGCGGCATGCCGAATTCATGGTCCGGACGTCCGGCGAGTTCGACATATTCGGGCGATCCGGGCAGCATGTTGAAGTCGCCCATGACGATGAAGGCTTCCGGATAGGGCAGGTCCGGCAGGCCGATTTCGGGAATGCCGGAAAGGCCGCCGCCTTCCAGCGCGTAGTTGAGCAGGCGCTGGCGCAGGAAACGGATTTGGCTCTGACGCTCGACGGGGCTGCGGTGGTCGAGATGGGTGGAGTAGAAGCGGATGAAGCCGAGCGGCGTCTCGATTAGCGCCTCCAGCGCGCCGCGCTGGAAGTTCATCCGCTCCAGGCTGCGGCTGCGCGGCAGAAGGAGATTACGCGACAGATGAATGGGCGTCTTCGACAGCACCATATTGCCGAGCTGGAAGGTGCGGGTGACGGCGCGGCCGGCATCCAGGCGCGAGCCGATATTGACCTCGAAATTGCTGGCATAGGCGACAAAATAGTCCGGCAGCGCCTCGCCGATCTCGGCCACCATGTCGCGGTCGCCGTTGCGCGGGTTGTTGCGGGTGACTTCCTGCAGGGCGATGACATCGGCGCCGCGCACCGCGTCGGCGATGCGGCCGACATCGTATTTGCCGTCGAGGCCGATGCCATACTGGATGTTGTAGGTGACAAGCTTCATTCGCGCCTCCCGGTCTCGCCCGCGAACAGTGCTACCGCGCCCCTGGCTAAAGTGCATCCGGCGCTTTAGTTGCAAACGGGCCTCGCCCTTGGCTCCACCTTGGTTTAGAGCAATCCCGCAAGCGCAATAGCAGAAACCTGAAAATCCGATGAAATTCCTCGACCAAGCCCGAGTTTACATCCGGTCCGGCGACGGTGGTGCCGGATCGATGTCGTTCCGCCGCGAGAAATTCATCGAGTTCGGCGGTCCGGACGGCGGCGACGGTGGCCGCGGCGGCGATGTCTGGGTCGAAGCCGTCGATGGCTTGAACACACTGATCGACTACCGCTACCAGCAGCATTTCAAGGCCAAGACCGGCATGCACGGCATGGGCCGCAACATGACGGGCGCCAAGGGCGCCGACGCGACGCTGAAAGTGCCGGCCGGCACCCAGGTATTCGCCGAGGACAATGAGACGCTGATCTGCGATTTGACCGAGGTCGGCCAACGCTTTCTGCTCGCCAAGGGCGGCAATGGCGGCTTCGGCAACCAGCATTTCAAGACCTCGACCAACCAGGCGCCGCGCCGCGCCAATCCCGGCCAGCCGGGCGAGGAGTTGAGCATCTGGCTGCGGCTCAAGCTGATCGCCGATGCCGGCCTTGTCGGCCTGCCCAACGCCGGCAAGTCGACCTTCCTTGCGGCCGTCACCGCCGCCAAGCCGAAGATCGCCGACTATCCCTTCACCACGCTCTATCCGGGCCTCGGCGTCGCCCGCATCGACGGCCGCGAGTTCGTGCTGGCCGACATCCCCGGCCTGATCGAGGGCGCGCATGAGGGCGTCGGCATCGGCGACCGCTTCCTCGGCCATGTCGAGCGCACGCGCGTCCTGCTCCATCTCGTCTCGGCGCAGGAGGAAAATCCCGGCAAGGCCTACAAGACCGTGCGCGCCGAGCTCGAAGCCTATGGCCATGGGCTGGCCGACAAGCCTGAGATCATCGCCCTCAGCCAGGTCGACATCCTCGACGCGGACGCGCGCAAGAAGAAGGCTGCCTCGCTGAAACGCGCCGCCGGCCGCGCGCCGATGATGTTGTCAGCCGTCACCGGCGAAGGCGTCGAGGCTGTGCAGCGCGCGCTGATGGCGGTGGTCGCCGAGTCACGCGATGCCGTTCCCGCTCCAGTCGATACGCGCTGGCGGCAAAACCCATGAAATCGCTGAAAGCATACCGGCGCATAACCGTGAAGATCGGCTCGGCGCTGCTCGTCGACCGCGCGACCGGCCTGAAGCGCGATTGGCTGACCTCTTTAGCCGCAGACATCGCGGTGCTCGCCAATGCCGGCGCGGAGGTGCTCGTCGTCTCCTCGGGCGCCATCGCGCTCGGCCGCACCATTCTCGGGCTCGGCAAACGCGCGCTGAAGCTCGAGGAAAGCCAGGCAGCGGCCGCCGTCGGCCAGATCGCGCTTGCGGGCGCCTGGTCGGATGCGCTGGGCAGGGACGGGCTCAAATCCGGGCAGATTCTGTTGACCCTTGGCGATACCGAGGAGCGCCGCCGCTACCTTAACGCCCGCGCCACGATCTCGACCTTGCTCAAGATGAAGGCGGTGCCGGTCATCAACGAGAATGACACGGTCGCGACCTCCGAAATCCGTTATGGCGACAACGACCGGCTGGCGGCGCGGGTGGCGACGATGATGGGCGCCGATCTTCTGGTGCTGCTTTCCGACATCGACGGGCTCTATACGGCGCCGCCGGCCAAGGACCCGCAAGCCAAGTTCATTCCGGTGGTCGAGCGCATCACGCCGGACATCGAGGCGATGGCGGGCGCCGCCGCTTCGGAACTCTCGCGCGGCGGCATGCGGACGAAACTCGACGCGGGCAAGATCGCAAACGCCGCCGGCACGGCGATGATCATCACCGCCGGCACGCGCCTGTCGCCGCTGATGGCGATCGAGCGCGGCGAACGCGCCACTTTCTTCAAGCCCAGCGCCAACCCGGTGAAGGGCTACAAGACCTGGATCGCGGGACAGTTGGAGCCGGCCGGGAGGCTCACCGTCGATGCCGGCGCTGTCGGCGCGCTGAAATCGGGCAAGTCGCTGCTGCCGGCCGGCGTCAAGCTCGTCAGCGGCAATTTCTCGCGCGGCGACACGGTGGCGATCCTGTCGCCCGAGGGCCGCGAGATCGCGCGCGGGCTGGTTGCCTATGATGCCGCCGATGCCGTAAGGATCGCGGGTTTGAAGACGGCCGAGATCGAAAATGTGCTCGGCTACGAGGCGCGCTCGGCGATGATCCATCGCGACGACCTTGTGGTAAGTCGATCCAGTGATCAAGTATTGGCCGACGACCAAGTTTTGGCCGACGAATGACCCAGCGGAGGATGAACCATGCTGAAGCTGCATGACAAATCCGGGGAAGATACGGTGACGCTGATGGCCGATATCGGCCTCCGCGCCCGCGCCGCTGCCCGACCGTTGGCCGTCGCATCGACCAAGGCCAAGAACGACGCCTTGGCCGCGATGGCCGACGCCATCCTGCGCAACGAGCAGGCGATCCTAGAGGCTAACGCCATCGATATGTCGAATGGCGAGGAAGCCGGGCTGTCCGGTTCCTTCATGGACCGGCTGAAACTCAACCCCTCACGTATCAAGGCGATGGCCGACGGCATTCGCGAGATCGCGGCGCTCAAGGATCCGGTCGGCGAGGTGATTGCCGAATGGGACCGGCCGAACGGCCTCCATATCGAGCGCGTGCGCACGCCGCTCGGCGTCATCGGCGTCATCTATGAAAGCCGCCCGAACGTGACGGCTGATGCGGGCGCGCTCTGCCTGAAAGCCGGCAATCCCGTGATCCTGCGCGGCGGCTCGGATTCGATCAATTCGTCGTCCGCAATCCATGCCTGCATGGTCGAAGGGCTGAAGGCAGCCGGCCTGCCGCAAGACGCCATTCAGTTGGTGCCGACCACCGACCGCGCCGCGGTCGGCGAGATGCTCAAAGGCTTAGGCGGCAATCTCGACGTCATCATCCCGCGCGGCGGCAAGAGCCTGGTCGGGCGCGTGCAGACCGAGGCGCGCGTACCGGTCTTTGCCCATCTCGAAGGCATCTGCCATCTCTATGTCGATCGCTCGGCGAAGCTCGACATGGCGGTCCAGATCGCCGTCAACGCCAAGATGCGGCGCACCGGCGTGTGCGGCGCCGCCGAGACGCTGCTCGTCGACCGTGCGGTCGCGTCCACGCATCTGGTGCCGATCCTGGAGGCCCTGCGCGCCGCCGGCTGTGAGGTCCATGCCGACGCCGAGGTGATGAAAGCCTTTGCCGACGCCAGCCCGGCGACCGACGCCGACTGGGTGACGGAATATCTCGACGCGATCATCGCGGTGAAGCTGGTCGATGGCGTGGCCGGCGCGATCGAGCATGTCGAGACCTTCTCCTCGCATCACACCGAGGCGATCGTCGCCGAGGATGCGCAATCGGTCGAAACATTCTTCAGCGAGATCGACTCGGCGATTTTGTTGCACAATGCCTCGACACAGTTCGCCGACGGCGGCGAGTTCGGCATGGGCGCCGAGATCGGCATCGCCACCGGCAAGATGCATGCGCGCGGACCGGTCGGCGTCGAGCAGCTGACCTCGTTCAAGTACCGCGTGCGCGGGTCGGGGCAAGTGAGGCCTTGATGTCGCTTGCCCCAAGAGGCTGAAGCTTGCGCCTAGGCTCCCCCCTCCGGCCTGCCAGGCATCCTCCCCGCAAGGGGGGAGATCAGCTGATTTTCCCGGTTTCGCCAGTCGCCAACACTGCAAGATTTGCGACTGCGAAGGAGCTGCCAATCTCCCCCCTTGCGGGGAGGATGCCCGGCAGGGCAGAGGGGGGTGCCTAGCGTCATGCTTTCCCAGCCCGAGCAGCCCGTCCCCGCGCCCTATCTCCACATGCCGCATGCCGGCAAAGGGCTGGCCGTCGGCCTGTTCGGCGGCTCGTTCAACCCGCCGCATGCGGGCCACGCGCTGGTCGCCGAGATTGCGCTGAGAAGGCTGGCCCTCGACCAGCTCTGGTGGATCGTGACGCCCGGCAATCCGCTGAAAAGCGCGCGCGAGCTGGCGCCGCTCGCCGAGCGCATCGTGCTGTCCGAAAAGATCGCCAGGAATCCGAAGATCAAGGTTACTGCCTTCGAGGCGGCGCAGCATGTCCGCTATACCGCGGACACGCTGGCGCTGGTCAAGGCGCGCAATCCGGGCGTCGACTTCGTCTGGATCATGGGCGCGGATTCCTTACGCGACTTCCATCGCTGGCAGCGCTGGCGCGAGATCGTGCTGACCTTCCCGATCGCCGTCATCGACCGACCGGGCGCCACGCTCTCCTTCCTGTCCTCGGTCGTCGCCAAGACCTTCGACTATGCCCGCGTCGACGAAGGCGACGCCCCGCTGCTCGCCCGCATGCGGGCGCCGGCCTGGACCTTCATCCACGGCCCGCGCTCGTCGCTTTCCTCCACCGCGATCCGCAAGGCGGCGAAGGGCTGAGGCCTCCCTTCTCCACAAGGGGCCGAGCGATGTCGCTTTTACGGCGGCCTTTCGCATTCCGATCAGCCAAGCTGCGAGGGCATGCTGACGCAGACCCAAACCGATCCCGGACAATCGGCGCCGCTGATTGCCATTGCCAGCGTCATCGTGTCGATGGCGCTGATCGCGATCGGCAACGGCCTGATGTTCGCCTTCATTCCGGTGCGGCTCGGCGCCGATGGTTTCGATCCGACCTGGGCCGGACTGATCGTCACCGGCCTTTCGGCCGGCGGGCTCGCCGGCTGCATCCTGACCGGACCCTTGGTGCGCCGGGTCGGCCATGCCCGCGCGTTCATGGTGCTTTCGGCGCTGATCGCGCTCTCCAACGTGGCGATCGGCGCCGGACCGATGCCGCTGCTGTGGATCGCGGCGCGGGCGCTCTACGGCTTCGCCATATGCGGCCTCTTCATCGTCGCGCAGAGCTGGCTCAACGACGCCCTGCCGAACGCCATACGTGGCCGGGTGATGGCGGTGTTCTACGTCGCCTATATCGCCGGATTGGGCGTCGGTTATGCGACTCTCGCCGCGATCGACATCCAGACGGCGGCGGCGCCGCTGATCGGCATCGCCTTCACCGCGTTGTCCATCCTGCCGGTGGGCATGACGCGGCTTGCCCAGCCGCCCGCGCCGCAGGCCGCTTCGGTGGCGCTCGGCCAAGCGTGGAGGATCTCGCCAGTCGGCGTCGTCGGCATGCTGGCGGTGGGCGGCCTGTCGATGATCATTTCCGGTTTTGCGCCGATCCACGCCACCGCCAAGGGTTACAGCCAGGCAGAGGTGGCGCTGCTCTTGTCGGCGATGCCGGTCGGCACGCTGATCCTGCAGATACCGCTCGGCTGGCTCTCGGACCGTACCGACCGCCGCTATGTGCTGGCGGGCACGGCGGCGCTGGCGGTGGCGGCGAGCCTGCTCGCCATCGCCTTCGACGGCGGGGCGCTGATGGTCCTGGTGGCGATCTACCTGATCTGGGACGGTGCATCGGAATCGATCTATTCGCTGTCCAGCGCCCACGCCGCCGACCGCGCCAGGAAGGAAGAGCTGCTGGCGCTGTCGAGTTCGCTGCTCTTTGCCTGGTCGCTGTCCGGCTTCATCGTACCCGGCATCGTGACGGCGCTTTCCGCCGTCTTCGGCACCGGGACCTTCATCTATGTCGGCATCGCCATCGCTTCCGCGTTCTGCCTGTTCGTGCTGTGGCGGGTGTTTGCGGCGCGACCTATGCCTGCTGCCGCAACCGGCAGCTTCGCGCCGATGTCGGCGCAGACGCCCCTGCCGGTGGAGCTCGCGTTCGCGCCGGAGGAGCCGGCAAAGCCGGCCAAGGACTGACGAGATTATTGCTTGCGGACTTCCGGGGACGGTATCTCGGGCGGCGGAAGGGGGATCGAAATGCCCTCGTTGTCGAAGGCCAGCTTGGCGCGTTTGGTCAAGTCGATCTGGGTGGCGAAATAGTCGGCCGCTGAAGTCCAGTAGCGCAGGGTCAGTGAGACCGTGCTCTCGCCAAGCCCTGCGATGAAGGCGATCGGCGCCGGCTCGCGCCGGATGCGCTTCTCGGCATTGGCGATGGCAAGCAGCGTCTTCTGCCCGCGGTCGATGTCGTTCCATGAACCGATGCTCAAGCTGATATCGGTGCGCCTGACGCCGTTGCGGGTGAAATTGCGTACCGGCTGGTTCCACAGCGTCTGGTTGGGCGCCAGAATGTAGATGCCTTCGACAGTGCGCAGCTTGGTCGCGAACAGGCCGATCTCCTCGATTGTGCCGGCGATCGCACCGACCTCCACATATTCGCCGATGCGGAAGGGCCTCAGCGCAAGCAGCATGATGCCGGCGGCGATGTTCTGCAGCGTACCTTGCAGTGCAAGGCCGATCGCCAGACCGGCAGCGCCGATCGCGGCGATGATCGAAGCCGTCTGCACGCCAAACTGGCCGAGCACCATGATAACGACCAGGATCAGGATGCCGTAGCGGACGACCTGGGAGAAGAAGTGGCGCAGCGTCTCGTCAAAGCCGTGAATATGACCGAGCCCGGCATAGATCGATCGCTCGGCAAGGCCGGCAACGAGGTAGCCGACAACCAGAAGGATCACAGCACCGATTGCCGAGAAGGAATAGGAGACTATCAGCGAGCTGAGCTGCGCAAGCCCGGCTTGAATCGTGATGAGGGCGCTCTGCGGGTCGATTGGCATGGTTGGGAATCCCCTTTGTCCGGTGTGCCGATAACCCATGCGGCGCGCAGGGGTTCCGCTCTTTTCAGCCTTCCGAGGGCCTGTCCGACCTGCCGAGGCCGCCCTGAGAGCGCGCCCGTCTTGAAACTGCAATGGAACTCTGCCTATCTAAGCAGGGTCACCTGATTTGCCGGGTGATTTGGTTGTTCTTATTTGGAAAGGAAACACACTGAGAACAGCACTGCGGAAGAAGGCCAATATCGTGCCTTCGCCGGCCGGGATCAGCGGAAGCGATGCTGCCTCCCTCGCCATCAAGACAGTCCTTGCCAGTCTGGAAGACTCCAAGGCCGAAAACATCGTCTCAATCGACATCCAGGGTAAATCGAGCCTCGGCGACTATATGGTCGTCGCTTCGGGCCGATCGCACCGCCATGTCTCGGCGGTCGCCGACCATCTCCTCAAGGCGCTCAAGGATGCCGGTCTCGGCATGGCGCGCGTCGAAGGGCTGGCCAGCGCCGACTGGGTCCTGATCGATTCCGGCGACATCATCGTCCATGTCTTCCGTCCCGAAGTCCGCGAATTCTACAATCTCGAAAAGATGTGGCAGGCGCCGGATCTCGAGGAAGAGACCTTGCACTGAGCCGTATCGCGGGCCGTGACCGTTCCGGTCCGGCGCCGATCGAGAGCTCGCCGAGGCGAGGATGAAGATCACCGTTCATGCCGTGGGCCGGATGAAGACCGGCCCCGAGAGAGAGCTCGCCGACCGCTATTTCGAGCGCTTCGCCAAGAGCGGGCCCGCGGTCGGGCTGGAATTTGCCGGCATTGTCGAGACATCCGAGAGCCGCGGCCAGAGCGCCGACGAACGTCGCCGCGAGGAGGGCCAGAAGCTGCAGGGTCAGCTGCAGCAAGGCAACGTGCTGTTCCTGCTCGACGAACGCGGCAAGGCGCTGTCCTCGGAGGACCTGGCGGCCCGCATCGGCCAGTTGCGCGACAGCGGCCGCAAGGCGCTGGTCATCGCGATCGGCGGCGCGGACGGCCATCACAAATCCTTGCGCGAAGAGGCCGATCTGGTGTTGTCGTTCGGAGCGCTGACCTGGCCGCATCAGCTGGTGCGCGTCATGCTCGGCGAACAGCTCTATCGCATCGCCACCATCCTTGCCGGGCATCCCTATCACCGCTCGTGAGTCATCGTTCGCGCTGTGACCCCGAAAGCTGGGGATCACGTCCGCTTGCACCGATTTCCGCCTCAATGAACCGACATCACGGTTGTTGCGGGTGCATCCAACATGGTTGATGGTTCGTTAACGAAGCGGCGGATAGAGTCGAGGCCTGATGTCTGAAGGCTGGAATTCGAGAACGCGCGCCTGGCGCAGCCGCTGCGGCTTGACACTTGTCGCCGCGCTGATCGCGCTCGGGCCGGCTATGGCCGCGGAAAATTCGCTCGATGTCCCGCCGGACCCCGACAAGAGCCGGGTCGAATACGAGCAGGTCTCCAAGGAAATCTCCTTGTCCTCCGAGCGGCTGGCCAAGCTTGCCGCCGACGTCGCGACGGTCAAGAAAGACCATGCCTCGATCAGTGCGGCGCTGATCCAGTCGGCGATGACCGAGCAGAAGCTCGGCCAGGACATCGAGGACATCGGCGCCAAACTGGAAGGACTGAAGGCCGAGCAAGAGAAGCTGCACGCTTCGCTGGTGGCGCGGCGCGACGTGCTCGCCGAGGTGCTCGGCGCGCTGCAGCGCATGGGGCTCAATCCGCCACCGGCGATCCTGGTCAAGCCGGAGGACGCGTTGTCGTCGGTGCGCAGCGCCATCCTGCTCGGCGCCGTGGTGCCGGAATTGCGCCAGCAGACCGACAGGCTGCTCGCCGATCTCAAGGAACAGACCCGGGTGACGGCCTCGATCGAGGCCGAACGCGGGCGGCTTACCGCTGCCGTCACCGAGCAGACGGCGGAAAAGAAACGACTGACCATGCTGCTCGAGGCCAAGCAGAAGCTGCAGGCCGATACCGAAGCGGCCCTGGCAGCAGAGCGGCAGCGCTCGCAGCAACTGGCGGACAAGGCCAGCAGCCTCAAGGACCTCATCGCCTCGCTCGAGGCCGACAAGGCGCGCAAAGCGGCCGACCAGGCCAAGGCGGCCGATCGGAAATCGGCGGACGCCGACACGACCGCATCGACGGCGGAACCCGCCGCGCCGCCGGTGCCGGAGGGCAATCGTCTAACCGCTTCCGCCCCGTTCGCGGCGCTCCAGGGCCAGATCGCGCTGCCGGTCATCGGCAAGATCAAACGGCGCTTCGGCACCGACGACGGCAATGGCGCAATGATGCAGGGAGACATGGTTGCGACACAATCGGGGGCCATCGTCACCGCGCCGGCGGATGGAAACGTTCTTTATGCGGGGCCGTTTCGCTCCTATGGTCAACTCTTGATCCTCAATGCGGGCGACGGGTATCATGTCGTCCTGGCGGGGATGAGCAGAATCAGCGTCGCGACCGGACAGTCGGTGCTCGCAGGAGAGCCGATCGGCGCGATGGGAGAGGCCCGGGTGGCAAGCACCTCGGCCTCGCAGAATGGAAATGCGACGCCGGAACTCTATGTTGAGTTCCGCAAGGATGGAAAACCCGTCGATCCGAACCCCTGGTGGGCGGACCGATTTTCTGGAAGGACGTGAAATGATGCGGAAATTGTCGCTTCTGTTTGCCGGCGCGCTGATGGGCGCATCGGCAATGAGCCTGGTCTACGGCGCACCTGGCTCGGCGGCGAATGCTGCGGGTTCCGAGACCTACAAGCAGCTGGCGATCTTCGGCGACATCTTCGAGCGCGTGCGCGCGCAATATGTGACGCCCCCGGACGACAAGTCGCTGGTCGAGAACGCCATCAACGGCATGCTGGCTTCGCTCGACCCGCACTCGTCCTACATGAATGCCGAGCAGGCGCAGGATATGCGTGTGCAGACCAAGGGCGAGTTCGGCGGCCTCGGCATCGAGGTCACGATGGAGAACGACCTGGTCAAGGTGATCACGCCGATCGACGACACGCCGGCCGCAAAGGCGGGCGTGCTTGCCGGCGACTATATCGCCAAGATCGACGGCGAGGAGGTGCGCGGCCTCACCCTCAATGACGCGGTCGAGAAGATGCGCGGCCCGGTCAACACGCCGATCAAGCTCACCATCCTGCGCCAGGGCGCCGACAAGCCGATCGAGTTGACGGTCGTGCGCGACATCATCAAGGTCAAGGCGGTGAAATACCGGGTTGAGAACGACATCGGCTACATGAAGATCACCTCCTTCACCGAGAAGACCTATGACGATCTCGAGAACGCCATCGAGAACATCAAGAAGCAGGTGCCCAACGACAAGCTGAAGGGCTATGTACTCGACCTGCGCCTCAATCCGGGCGGCCTGCTCGACCAGGCGGTGAGCGTGTCGGACGCCTTCCTGAAGCGCGGCGAGATCGTCTCGACCCGCGGCCGCGATCCGAAGGACGTTACCCGCTTCGACGCCAAGCCGAAGCAGAACGACGACATCGGCGGCAAGCCGCTGATCGTGCTGGTCAATGGCGGCTCGGCAAGCGCGTCCGAGATCGTCGCCGGTGCGCTGCAGGATCTGCGCCGCGCCACCGTCGTCGGCACGCAGTCGTTCGGCAAGGGTTCGGTGCAGACCATCATCCCGCTCGGCGAGAATGGCGCGCTCAGGCTCACCACGGCGCTCTATTACACGCCGTCGGGCAAGTCGATCCAGGGCAAGGGCATCACGCCCGACATCAAGGTCGAGCAGCCGCTGCCGCCGGACCTGCAGGGCAGGGACCTGACCCGCGGCGAATCGGACCTCAAGGGCCACATCAAGGGGGCCGACGAGAGCTCGACCGGCTCGGGCTCGGCCGCCTATGTGCCGCCGGAGCCGAAGGACGACCTGCAGCTGATCTATGCCGAACAGCTGCTGCGCGGCCAAAAGACCGATCCGGCCTTCCCGCCGAACCCGGACAAGGCTGTGCTGAACCAGTAAAGACGGGGAGGGCCGGGGCAGATCGCTCTGGCCGGCCGACCGAAGCGATGCAATGCTGCCGGGACCGCGAGGTTCCGGCAGTTTGATTCGGGGACAGGGTGGTTCGGCAACGGGCGCTGCGTCGCCTAAGGTTTTGAATTTGCGCGTGAGCGCTGACGATTCGATCAGCTGCGCTGATCCGATCAGCCGCGTCACGGGCCTGGGGATGCGGCTTGGCTGACATCGGCAAGGACATCGAACGCCCGCTCGGACAGACGCTCCGGCCAGAGCGCCCTGCCTCCCGCACCTTCGGCGCCGGCTCGCTTGGCGCGGCGGTCGCCGTCCTCACTGTAGTGGGCATTTCCGGTGCGATCGCGTTGCGTGAAAAACCTTTCCGCAAACCGCAAGAGACCGCCGTTTCGACGCCGAAGGTAATCGTGGCGCCGGCTCCCGCGCCGGCACCGGCGCCGACGCCGGCACCGGCCGAGGTGGCGGCGGCGAAGCCCAATGCGAGCACGCCGATGAAGAGCGATGGCCCGCAAATCATCCATGTCGAGTCTGAAGAGGGCGATGGTCCGCCGAAGGCCGGTATCGTCATCCGCGATCCTTCCACACTCAGCCAGAATCTCAAGGTCGCGCATATTCCCGACAGGGCGCTGATCGAGGCGAGCGACAGCGGCCCGCTGCCGGTGCGCTCCGCCGATGGCCGGCGACCGTTCGACGTCTATGCGCGGCCCTGGTCCGGCGCGCGCGGCGCGCGCGTGGCTATCGTCATCGGCGGGCTCGCCGTCTCCCAGACCGGCACGCAGGCGGCGATCGCCAAATTGCCGGCCGAGGTGACGCTGGCTTTCGCGCCGCAGGGCAACAGCATCGACCGCTGGATGAAGGCGGCGCGCCAGAGCGGACATGAGATCGTCATGCAGATACCGCTCGAGCCGTTCGATTATCCGGGCGTCAATCCGGGACGCAACACGCTGACGGTCGCTGCGAGTCCGGACGAGAACCTGAAGAGCCTGCACTGGGCGCTGTCGAGGACTACCAACTATACCGGCGTCATGAACTATATGGGCGCGCGTTTCTCGGCTGATGCAAACGCGATGGGACCGTTCATGGCCGAGCTCGGCAAGCGCGGCCTTGCCTATGTCGACGACGGCTCCTCCGCGCGAAGCCTGGCGCCCGACCTCGCGCTGAAGGATGGCGTTCCTTTCGTCGCCGGCGACATGGCGATCGATGCTGTGCAGGACCGCGGCGAAATCCTCAAGAAGCTGGACAGCCTCGAGGCGACGGCACGCGCCAAGGGCAGCGCCGTCGGCATCGGCTCGGCCTTCGATATCACCGTGGACACGGTTGCGTCCTGGGTGGCAGAAGCGAAGAAGCGCGGCATCGAGATCGTGCCGATTTCGGCGGTGGCGATCGATCCGCAAAAAGGCTAACGCCGACCCTTTCGCCTGAATGCATCTCCAAAACGGCTGGAAATCTCAACGATGGCCAAAAAGATCGATCCTGAAACGCTGCCCTATCGCCCCTGCGTCGGGCTGATGATCCTCAACCCGGCCGGGCTGGTCTGGGTCGGTCATCGCATCGCCGAGCCGGACAGCGAATTCTCCGGCACCACGAAACTCTGGCAGATGCCGCAGGGCGGCATCGACGAGGGCGAGGAGCCGCTCCCGGCGGCGGAGCGGGAGCTTTACGAGGAGACCGGTATGCGCAGCGTGTCGCTGCTTGCCGAAGCGCCGCACTGGATCAATTACGACCTGCCGCCGCATCTGGTCGGCGTCGCCTTCAAGGGCCGCTATCGCGGCCAAACGCAGAAATGGTTCGCCTACCGCTTCGAGGGCGACGAGAGCGAGATTGAGATCAATCCGCCGCCCGGCGGCCACAAGGCCGAGTTCGATCAATGGGCGTGGCGGCCGATGCGGGAGCTGCCCGACCTGATCGTGCCGTTCAAGCGCAAGGTCTACGAGCAGGTGGTGGCCGCGTTCCAGGATCTTGCTCGCTAGGCGTTGGCAGGCGTGCTTCCAACTAAGTTCGGTTAGCGAAGAGGTTGGCACCGTAGTCGAGATCATGCTTTGTTGATGCAGATGCGCCGCAGGCAAAGAGGCAAACATGAACGACGCGCGACAAGCGCACTTCGCCGGCGTCGAGAAGCACGCAGCTCCGCAACAAGTGTGACCCGACTTTGTCCGACGCAATTGCCCCGATGACCGGCACCAAAACGTCTTTGCCGCAAACGACCGCCACCAGCGGCTTTATGCCCGGCGAAACTGCAGCCGGCGCGATCCTGACCATCGATCTTGGCGCCATCCGCGAGAACTACCGGCGGCTGAAGGCGCGGCTGGCGGGCGTGCGCTGCGCCGGCGTGCTCAAGGCCGACGGCTATGGCCTCGGCGCAGCGCGCGTGGCATCGGCGCTGATGAAGGAAGGCTGCGAGATATTCTTCGTCGCGCTGCTCGGCGAGGGCATCGCGCTGCGCAAGGCGCTTGGACCCGGACATGAGATCTTTGTGCTCAACGGCCTGCCGCCGGGCTCCGAGCCGGAAGCGATCGCGACTGGGCTTCATCCTGTCATCAACAGCACCGCTCAGTTGAGAGCGTGGCGTGAAGCGGCGCTTGCCGCCGGCCGAAAGCTGCCGGCCGCTGTTCAGGTCGACAGCGGCATGTCACGGCTCGGCATGCCGCCGGCTGACGTCGAGGCGCTCGCGGCAGATGCTTTCGGCGGCATCGACATCCGCCTGGTGATGAGCCATCTCGCCTGCGCCGACGAGCCGCGCAATCCTGCCAACGAAGCGCAGCGGCTGGCGTTTGAGCGGCTGCGCGGGATGCTGCCCAAGGCGCCGGCCTCGCTTGCCAATTCGTCCGGCATCTTTCTCGGATCGGCCTACCACCACGACCTCGCGCGGCCGGGCGCGGCGCTCTACGGCATCAACCCGGCGCCGGGCGAGGCGAACCCGATGCGGCCGGTGGTCCGGCTGCAGGCGAAGGTGGCTCAGACGCGCAACGTCGAAGACGGCGCCGGCGTCGGCTACGGCCACAGCCATCATGCGCGCGGACCGCTCAGGCTGGCGACAATCTCGCTCGGCTATGCCGATGGCTGGCACCGGCGCGCGGCGTCGGCCGCCTGGTTCGAGGGCGTGCGGCTGCCTTTCGTCGGGCGGGTATCGATGGATTCCATTGTCCTCGACATTTCAGCGCTTCCGGTCGATCAACTGGGCGAGGGCGACCTCGTCGAGCTCATCGGGCCGTCGCAAAGCCTCGACGACGCGGCCGCGCATGCCGGAACCATCGGCTACGAGGTGCTGGCCAGCTTGGGTGCGCGCTTTCACCGCCGCTACATTGGCGGGTGAAAGGGGCGGCTTGCTTGACAAGCCGGTGCATCTCGGCAAGGGTCGAGGCATGAGCAACCTCGCCCATAGCAGAACCTTTTTCAGGGTTTGCCCCATCGCGGGAGCGTAGCCCCGGCGCGGTCGTGTTGGCGACCGCCGAGCCGGGGCATTTGAATTCCTGACATCGTCACCGAGCTAGCCAGCCTTTCGCGGCTGTCGGCTGTTCTTCGCCGCCTTCGAGCGGGCTGCAGCGAGCGTCGGTTCGTCGACGCGCCAATCCAGGAGGTTTGCCATGAATGCCACAACCCAATCGCGTTCCCGAAACACGATCCTCGTCAGCGACGCGGATCACGACCGGCTCAGCGGCCTTGCCAGAGCCTTTCTCGAGCGGACGCCCGATATGGCCGAGGACCTGCTCGCCGAGATGGACCGCGCGCGGATTGCCGCCGAAGCGGCGATGCCAGCGGATGTCGTGCGGATGGGCACGACGGTGACGCTTCACGATGGGGAAGGAAGCGTTCAGCGCGTCACGCTGGTCTATCCCGCCGAGGCCGACATCGCCGAAAAACGCATCTCGGTGCTGACGCCGCTCGGAACCGCGCTGATCGGCGCGCGTGCCGGCCGCACAGTCTCCTGGCGAAGCCGCGACGGCCGGGTGCTTTCGGCGACCATCCACGCGGTCGAGCAATCCGCGTCGCGGAGGGCGCCATGACCAGGACCATCTATCGTCTCACTCCGAAGGATCTCGCGGTTCTCGAAGCGATGCTGATGCGCCGGCGCGCCTTTGCCGACGTGATCGTGCCGATGCTCGAACGCAAGCTCGCCGAGAGCAACATCATCCCAGTCGGCATGGTCGAGCCCGACATCGCCACGCTGAACAGCCGGGTAGTCTTCCGGATCGACGACGGAGCCCCGGAGACGAGGACGTTGATGCTGGGCGACGCCTCCGCTCCTGTCGGATTCGGCCTGCCGCTCGGCACCTGGCGCGGCCTCTGCCTGCTCGGCATGAGGGCGGGCCAGTCGGTAGTGGCCGAGCGCCCCGACGGCAGCCGCGAGCGCATCCTTCTCGAGGATGTGGCCTACCAGCCGGAGGCCGAGCATCGGGCGGCTCGGACTGCCGCACAGCGACCCCTTGGCCCGAGGCTGGTGTACAGCGCCGCAGGCGATCGTTGGCCCCTTGGCGGGGGCGGCAAAATCCGGCAGACAGAAGGCGACGATCCCGGCCCTTCGGCGGCATGATCGGTTTGAGGGAGCATAGAATGAAAGTCCTGGTGCTGGGCGGCGGCGTGATCGGGATCACCACCGCCTACTTCCTTGCCGAGGCCGGCCATGAAGTTACGGTGATCGACCGGCAGCAGGGACCGGCGCTGGAGACCAGCTTCGCCAATGCCGGCGAAGTGTCGCCGGGCTATGCCTCGCCATGGGCCGGGCCCGGCATCCCCGTGAAAGCCGTCAAATGGCTGTTGATGAAATACGGACCGCTGGTGGTGCGGCCGGCCTTCGATCCGCATATGTGGACATGGCTCTTGAAGATGCTGCGCAACTGCACGGCCGAGCGCTATGCGCTGAACAAGTCGCGCATGGTGCCCTTGGCCGAGTACAGCCGCGACACGCTGAAGGCGCTTCGCGCTACGATCGGCATCAGCTATGACGAGCGAGCCAAGGGCACGCTGCAGCTCTTCCGCAGGCAGAAGCAGCTCGACGGCACCGGCGGCGATGTCGAGGTGCTGAAAAAATACGGCGTTCCCTACGAGCTCCTCGACCGGGACGGCTGCATCGCGGCCGAGCCGGCGCTGGCCGGTGTACGGGAAAAATTCGTCGGTGGGCTGAGGTTGCCCGGCGACGAGACCGGCGACTGCAAGATGTTCACCGACAAGCTGGCCGAGCTTTGCGTGGCGCGCGGCGTCGCCTTCGAATATGGCACGAGCATCCGGCGCGTCGTCAGGAACCGGAACCGCGTCGTCCAGGTCGGCACCGACAAGGGCTGGCGAACGGCGGAGGCTTATGTGATGGCGCTTGGCAGCTATTCGGCTCCCTTCATGCGCAAGATGAAACGGCCGATCCCCGTCTATCCGGTCAAGGGCTATTCCATCACGGTGCCGATCACGGACGCGGCGGCGGCGCCGGTATCGACCATCATGGACGAGACTTACAAGGTGGCGATCACCAGGCTCGGCGACCGCATCCGCGTCGGCGGCACCGCGGAGATTTCGGGCTTCGACCTTCGCCTGCATGAATCGCGCCGCCGCACGCTCGAGCACTCCGTCGGCGACCTGTTTCCGGGCGGCGGCGATCTCAAGGCGGCGAGTTTCTGGTGCGGCTTGCGGCCGATGACGCCGGACGGGCCGCCGCTGGTCGGGCGCAGCGAATTGTCCAACCTCTATCTCAACACCGGCCACGGCACGCTGGGCTGGACCATGGCCTGCGGCTCGGCGAAAGTGCTTGCCGATGTCATTTCCAATCGGGTGCCGGAGATCAACGCGCTCGACCTCAGCCCGGACCGCTACATCAAGGCTTGATTTAAAAGGCCTGTTTCACCCACCCATTGCTGAACAGCAGCCGGTAAGCCCAGCCGATCGTGACATTGGTGGCGACCGGCTGCGAATGGGCGAGATAGTCGTCATAGACCGACTTCATGCGGCGGTAGAAGGCCGGATCGAGCACCATCATGCCGTTTTCCGAGTCGTGGACGAAGCTGCGATTGTTGAGGTTGACCGAGGAGATTGTCACCAGGCGCTGATCGATCATCATGATCTTGGAATGCAGCACCACGTCGGGCGCCTTGAATTCGCGGATGCTGATGCGGTCGCCATATTTCTCCACGAACAGCTTGTTGAGCGCGGTGAGGAAGCGGCCGCCTATGTCGCCCTTGAGATCGATGCGCCCAACGACGTCGATCTTGACGCCGCGGGCCAGCGCCCGATCGAACGCTCTCGCGAGACTGGGCGTCAGGTTGAGATAAGGGTTGACGATCTCGATGCGGTGCTCGGCGGTGTCGATCAGTTCGACGAAGTAGTTTTCCAGTGCATGCCCGTCCGCGTAAGGCACGGAAATGAAGTGCCGCACCACGCCTTGCGGATGGCCACCGGAACGGACCGGAATGGAAAACGGCCGTGACAGGTTGGTGTCGGCATCGCGCAGCCAGACGGTCGAGAAATGCGCGGCCAGCGTTTCGACCGTCGCCGGGTCGGCGATCTCGATGTCGAAGTCGCTCCAGTTGGAATAGTAGTTGAGCGAGAAGCCGTCGGTCTTGCCGTATTGCTGCAGCTGAGGGTAGCGCGACAGGTCGATCGGCTTATGAAACAGGAACCCGTCATGGATGTTGCGGCCGCCGATGATGACGCGCGAGCGGCCGGGTTCCTCGGCCAGGGTCGCCAGAATCTTGATGTGATGGGTCTTGTGCAGCTGTGAGAGCTGCTCGTCGATCGGCGCGCCGTGATCGGCCTGCCAGCGATATTCCTGCAATTGGACATTGGGAAACTCCGCCGCCAGCCGATGCAGCAGGGCGTCGTCCTTGTCGCGCTCCAGCACGTCGGTGACCAGGATGCGTACCTTGGTGCCGAGCGCCGCGTGATGGCGGATCAGCCGCTCCATGATGCGGCCGGAGAAGTCCGCCTTGAACTCCAGCGACGACAGGTAGATCAGCTTGAGTCTCGGCGCGTTGGAGAAATCGAGCGGCAGTTCGGGATCGGCCTTGTCGAAGGCGCTGTCGGGCAGTTTCTTGCCGAGCAGCGCCTCGACCTTGGCGTTGAAGCCGTCGCGCGATTTGCGCAGCAGGGTCGGCGACCCGAGCGGCAGCGCGCAGGTCTGCGACAGCCAGCGACCGACATAAAAGGCGCGGTCGAGCGCTTCGAGCCCGGCCGGATCTGGCACCGGACAACGATCATAGCGGCTGTCGAGTGCCGTGATCCATGGGTCGGCGGCCTCCTCGCGCAGGATGGTCAGCTTCGCGCCGGACGGCGCGAGGCTGGAGCTGACGGTGAAATCGCAACGGGTGAGCGCTTCGCTTGGAAACAGGCTGGCAGATGTCTCGGTCGCCGGCAGGCTGAGATGGAACGCGGCACCTTTGGCAATTGTCCGCGACCGGCCCGAGATGCGCATCGCCAGCGATCCGTCGCAGCTGCCGCCGATCACGACCGTTTGCCGGCCGACCTGGCGGAGCACGATCTCGACCGAGCGCGCCTGCAGGCCGGAGAAGCTGAAGGTCTTGGGTGCGGACGGCCTGGCGGCAGCGTCGAGATAGAGCGTCTGGCGCGACATGCGCCAGCGACCGGTGAAATGGCCTTCGCCCGGTTTGCCTGGTGCCAGCGGCTGCTCCGTGCTGTCGAGCGGCTTCGCCAACCGTTGCAGCGCCGGATAAGTTGCCTGGAAACGATCATTGTGGACGTCGCGCCAGTCACGGCCGAAGCGGCCGGTGCCGTTGGTGCGGTCGAGCGCATCGATTCGGCTTTGGGCCAGCAACGCCTCGAATCGCTTTTCATAGGCGGCATTGCCATTGTCCGCGAAGTAACCGGCGCTGGCGATCTCGGCGCCGCTTCGATCCGCCGAGATGGGCTGGCGCGCGCAGGCTTCGTCTCCCGGAAAGAAGGCGCAGGCGGAACGGCCCGGCATGCCGGCGCATCCGGCGAGCGCGGTCAGCGCCAGGCCAAGCAGCAGCCTTGTCACGACGGCTCCCGGTCTCACCCGGTCGCCTCGTTCATGACCTTGAGCTGGGCGGGATCGCGCGGCGGCATGAAGCCCTGCGGAAAGACCTTGCAGACGGGAAGCGCGAAGGTGGCTATCAAGAGCTCGGCCTGGCCGCGCATCTTCCTTGGCGCCGTCTTGTCGTTGCGGATCGTCCTTGCCGAAGCGATCAGCGCGCCGTCGCAATCGCAATGATTGTGGCGGGCGATATAGCAGGCATCGTGGATCCGGCAGGCGGCATCGAGCTGGTCGACCGGGGTGGCCGAGAGATCGCCGGTACGGGTTCCGGGACCGCAATAATTACCGAAGACGAAAGGCGAGGGGCGGGCCATCGCATAGCGGATCGACTTCGGCAGTTCAGCTTCGGGAACCCTGGCCCACGGATTGGCGCAGCCGGAGAGGTAAAGCAGCGGCAGGATGGCAAGAATGGCTCGCATGTCTGCGCCGGCTTTCCAAGATTCCCCCTCGCCTGCCATGGCATGGCGAAGCACTGGTGCCACACTGGCCGATTTTGTGGCAAGCGCAAGGCGGGTCGGCTCCGCCTTCGGTTCGGGCAGTTTCAGCAACGACCGGCTGGCGCGATTCCCCGACGGCTATCCCGTGCGGATGGCTGACATGGATTTCCACCTCGGCGACGGCGATGTCAGCTTCTACGGCCACGCCAGGATAGCGATTTCGATACGCGAGGGCCACTATGGTTTCGTCACCTGCGGGCTGATGGGCAACAGCGCCGAGGAAGCCGGCCGGGATGTGGGCGGCGTTCGCGGCTGAGGTCGACAAGGTTGTGAATTCTTTCGTCCTCGATGCGCCTCAATGGCGGTTCCAAAGCGGATCGGCCTTTTTGGACGGCATCAGACGAACAACCCTTTTTCCCGCTCCACCGCCTTGGTGATGAAATTGGCGACGAGCTGGACCCGGCGCAGCGGCCTCACCGATTCGTGATAGACCAACCAGTAGGCGCGGCGGATGGGCGCGACGATGTCTACCGGCACCAGCTCCGGCATCGAGCGGGCGACGAAGGTATGGAGGATGCCGATGCCGGCGCCCGAGCGCACCGCCTCCGCCTGACCAAGTGCTGACGAGATGGCGAAGCTGGTGCGCCAGTCCGGGCTGAACTCCGCGGCATAGTCGAGCGAAGGGCTGACGATGAGGTCGGGCACATAGCCGATCAGCGTGTGCCGATCGAGCTCGGCTGCTGTCTTCGGCAGGCCGTTGGCTTCCGCATAGGTGCGGGAGGCGAACAGGCCGAGCGTATAGTCGACCAGCTTTCCCGCCACCAATCGGCCCTCGGTCGGCCGCTCGACGGTAATCGCGATGTCGGCCTCGCGCCGCGACAGGGAGAAGGAGCGCGGCACCGGCACCAGCTGGATGGTGAGCTCGCGGTGGAGCGCCGTCAGCTCGCCCAAACGCTTGGCGAGGAAGGCGACACCGAAACCGTCGGGAGCGCCGATGCGCACCGTGCCGGAGACGTCGTCGCCCTCGCCGGCGATGGTCGAGCGCGCGGCGATCATGTCGCTCTCCATGCGCTCGGCGATGTCGAGGAAGCGCTCGCCGGCCGGTGTCAGCTCGCTGCCGGTGGTCAGGCGGCGGAAGAGTTTCGTCCGCAGCGCCTCCTCGAGAGCCGCGAGGCGGCGCGAGACGGTGGCGTGGTTGAGCTCCAGGCGTCTTGCCGCGCCGAGGATCTGGCCGGCGCGAGCCACGGCGAGGAAGATGCGGACATCATCCCAGTTCATGGGGATGACCTTGGTGACAGCGATCAAAGCCGCGTTCCTTCGCGCCCCCCTCTGTCCTGCCGGACATCTCCCCCACAAGGGGGGAGATCAGCGGTTCCGTCGCCGGCTCTTTTGTTGCGACGTTGGCTATTGGCGAAAGCAAAAATGAGAGCTTAACCTCCTCCCTTGCGGGGGCGATGGCCGGTCGGCCAGAGGGGGGTGTGAAGGAACGCAAGCTGCGGCCTTTTCAGCAATCTGCTATTTGCGGCATTTAATGCACAGCTCCCGGACGCTGTCTATTTCGCGCACAACGGTTGCGTTCTAGCTCGCGTTGCCATTGCCGCCGCAAAGGCGGACAATGCCTCATCACCAAAACAGGGAGAGAACCCATGATCGAGTACGGTCATTTCATTGGCGGCAAGCGTGTCGCCGGCACCAGCGGCCGCAAGCAGGACGTCATGCAGCCGATGGACGGCTCGGTGCGCGCTACGGTGGCGCTGGCCTCGGCGCAGGAACTGCGCGCCGCGGTCGAGAACGCCAAGGCCGCGCAGATCAAGTGGGGCGCCACCAACCCGCAGCGCCGCGTGCGCGTGCTGATGAAGTTTCTCGAACTGGTCCAGCGCGACTATGACGAGCTGGCCGACATCCTGGCGCGCGAGCATGGCAAGACCATTGCCGACGCGCGCGGCGACATCCAGCGTGGCCTCGAAGTGGTCGAGGTCTGCATCGGCGCGCCGCATATGATGAAGGGCGAGTTCACCGACGGCGCCGGTCCGGGCATCGACACCTATTCGATGCGCCAGCCGCTCGGCGTCGTCGCCGGCATCACGCCGTTCAACTTCCCGGCGATGATCCCGCTGTGGAAGATCGCGCCGGCGATCGCCTGCGGCAACGCCTTCATCCTGAAGCCTTCGGAGCGCGATCCGGGCGTGCCGATCCGCATCGCCGAGCTGTTCATCGAGGCCGGCCTGCCGGAAGGCGTGCTGAACGTGGTCAACGGCGACAAGGAAGTGGTCGACGCCATCCTCGACGATCCGGACATCAAAGCCGTCGGCTTCGTCGGCTCGACGCCGATTGCGCAGTACATCTATGCGCGCGGCTGCGCGGCGGGAAAACGCGTGCAATGCTTCGGCGGCGCCAAGAACCACATGATCATCATGCCCGACGCCGACATGGACCAGACGGTCGACGCGCTGGTCGGCGCCGGCTACGGCTCGGCCGGCGAGCGCTGCATGGCGATCTCGGTGGCCGTGCCGGTCGGCACCGACACCGCGAACCGGCTGATGGAAAAGCTGGTGCCGCGCGTCGAAAGCCTGAAGGTCGGTCCGTCGACCGACTCCTCGGCCGATTTCGGCCCGCTGGTGACACGCCAAGCCCTGGAACGCGTCAAGGGCTATGTCGACATCGGCGTCAAGGAAGGCGCCAAGCTGGTCGTCGATGGCCGCGGCTTCAAGATGCAGGGCTACGAGAACGGCTACTACATGGGCGGCTGCCTGTTCGACAACGTGACGCCGGAGATGCGCATCTACAAGGAAGAGATCTTCGGGCCGGTGCTGTCGGTGGTGCGCGCGCCGACCTATGAGAACGCCATCAATCTCGCCAACGACCACGAGATGGGCAACGGCGTTGCCATCTTCACCCGCGACGGCGACGCCGCGCGTGACTTTGCTTCCAGGGTCCAGGTCGGCATGGTCGGCGTCAACGTGCCGATCCCTGTGCCGATCGCCTACTACACCTTCGGCGGCTGGAAGGCGTCGTCCTTCGGCGACCTCAACCAGCACGGCCCGGACGCGTTCCGCTTCTACACCAAGACCAAGACGGTCACCTCGCGCTGGCCGTCCGGCATCAAGGACGGCGCCGAGTTCGTCATCCCGACGATGAACTGACCGGACGGTTTTTCGGTCGCGCGTCCTTGCCGCGTTGCGGCTGCGGGCGCGCGGCAGGCATCAAGGACGGCGCCGAGTTCGTCATCCCGACGATGAACTGACCGGACGGTTTTTCGAGAGCCTCGTGAGAAAGCGCGGTTTGCACCCGCGCTTTCTGTTTGGGGCCTTGCAGAGGAGGCTGGTTGTCCTTCACCTCATCGATATTTGGCGTAGCTTGTCGTCTCGCCCGGTCGTCGCTTGCAACTTCAGATGCATGATTTGCGACGAGACACGTCGAGGCTGCATCCGCACCTCCTAATGATTCCATCGCCGTGTGATGGAACCAACAGGCCGCCATTCGCCTTAGGCTGTATTCCTGCCATGCGTGCAGGCCAATCAAACAGCGCCGGTGGCAGCCGGGGTTCTCGTCTGGCGCGAGGAGGTGTCGGATGACACGATTTCTTATGGCGACGATGTGCCTTGCGGCGGCAGCGCTGTCGGTCGGCCAGGCCAATGCGGCGGCACAATGCGCACCACGCGCCGACATCATCAAGGCGCTCGGCGACAAGTTCCACGAAAGCGAGGCAGGGCGCGGGCTGATCAATCCGAACGTCGTGCTCGAGATCTTTGTCTCCGACCAAGGCAGTTGGACCGTTCTTGCCTCCGATACCAAGGGGCAGAGCTGCATTCTGTCCGTTGGCGAAGGCTGGGACAGCCCGACGATCACGGCAGCCGTGCCGGGAGCCTAACACTCACTGGCGCCACGGCTCGTTCAGTGAAAGCCGCGCCGGCGCCTGCATCAACGCCCGCTTGTCTACCGGGCGCAGCTTCACCATATCGAATGCAGGGAGTGATAAATCTCCCTGCGACAGACCGGAAACCAGAAGGAGTGACGTGATGGCGACGTCGAGTCCGGCCTGGAGCGTTCCGGCACACTGAGGCGGCCGAATGTGCCTCTTTTGCCGGAATGCCACGGCGAAGGAGGTGCCCATGGCACGCAGATTTTCGTTCCGAGTGGTGAAGGCGGCAGTCGCCGGCGCCGTCATGGCTTTGCCGGCAGTCCCGCTGCAGGCGCAAGTCCTCTGCGGGGACCATGACGATCTGGTCGCGGGGCTGGCAGAGACGTTCGAAGAGAAGCGGCTGGGCTACGGCGTGGGTGGAGACGTCGCCATCTTCGAGGTGTTTGTGTCGGCGAGGGGAACCTGGACCATCCTGATGACCGACGTTAAGGGCCAGAGTTGCATCCTGGCAGCGGGCGAGGGATGGGAGGACACGCTGGCCACCGCGGTCCGGCACCCGGGCGGGTGAACTGCGTAACCGGACAGTTCAGCTAAGCCGGAACCGCTCCGGTCAGCGCGTCGCGGCCGCCTCGGCGTGGTGGCGCAGCAGCGCCATCAATTTCTTGGCGTCCTTGGCGGCGGCTTCCTCGTCGCCGTCGAGGATCGAGCGGATCAGCGCGACGTGGTGCTCGGCCGATTCGGCGAGCCCGGTATCCGCCTTGTAGCGGAACCAGAAGCGCCGGCTGTGCGTCTGCAAGGGCGCCGCCACGCGCGCCGCGAATGGATTGTCGGCGGCGATCGCCAGCGCCTCGTCAAGTTGCTTGTCCGCCTGAATGAAGGAAAGCACGTTGCCGGAGATCACTGCCTTCTGCATGGCAAGGGCTGCCTCGTGAAACAGGTCGGCCGCCTCGCGGGTGACGAAGCGGGCGGCCGAGCGGGCAAGCACCACCTCGACGCCGCGCCTGGCATCGATGACGCGCAGCCAGTCGCCGGGGTGGAGCGGCGCGACCGCGATGCCGGCGCGTGGTCTGATGTCGAGCAAGCCCTCCCAGGCCAGCCTCTGGATCGCCTCGCGCACGGGAGTACGGCCGAAGCCGAGCCGCTCGATCAGCGCGCCTTCGGTGACGAAGCTTGAAGGCACTAGTTCGAGGGTGACGATCATGTGCTCCAGCACCCGATAGGCCCTGGTCGCAACCGGCTCGAAGGCCGCGCTCGTGTCGTTTATCAATGCGGATATCAATGGGGGACTCCTGATATATTTTTCATATATCATAGTGGATTCAGCATTGACAGCCCGCGCCCTAACAAATATACCTCTGATATATCAGATGGAGAGGTAGCCATGTGGGCCGGAGTTTTCCCTGCAGTCACGACCAAGTTCACCACCGACGACCGCCTCGATCATGCCGAGATGGAGCGTTGTTTCTCCTTGCAGATGGAGGCCGGCTGCGACGGCATCATCGTCTGCGGTTCGCTCGGCGAAGGGCCAATGCTGTCGCATGACGAGAAGATCGAAGTCTTGAAAACGGCGCAGAAGGTCGCGGGGACAAAGCCGGTGCTTCTGACGGTCAACGAACCCAGCACCCGCGAGGCGGCAAGCATCGCACGCCGCGCAGCCAAGGAAGGCGCTAATGGCCTGATGGTGGTGCCGAGCCCGATCTACCACACCAATGCTGAAGAGACGGTCGCCGCACTTCGCGCCGTCGCGGAGGCCGGCGACCTGCCTGTTATGATCTACTCCAACCGGCTCGCCTATCGCGTCGACGTCACTGTCGACCTGATGGAGGAGCTGGCGTCCGACAAGCGCTTCGTCGCGATCAAGGAATCGTCGGACGACATCCGCCGCTCGACCGAGATCATCAATCGCCTCGGCGACCGCTACGACCTCTTCACCGGCGTCGACAACCTCGCCTTCGAGGCGCTGTCGGTCGGCGCAATCGGCTGGGTCGCGGGCCTTGTCACGGCCTTCCCGCGCGAGACCGTCGCCATCTACCAGCTGATGCGAAAAGGTCGCCGCGAGGAAGCGCTGAAGATTTACCGCTGGTTCAGGCCACTGCTCGACCTCGATGTCTCGACCTACCTGGTCCAAAACATCAAGCTTGCCGAAGTGCTGGCGATCGGTACCAATGACCGCGTTCGCATGCCGCGCCAGCCATTGTCGGGCGAGCGCCGGAAGGCGGTGGAAAAGACCGTCAGGGATGCGCTGGCTGCGCGGCCGGAACTGCCGGCGTTCTGATGGCTTTCTGCTCCCGTTCACGGGGAGCAGATGGCGGCAGACAGACGAGGGGACAGCGCCAGCGTGCAAGGAAATGCCAAGCCGACCGAAGAGGGGCGCCGCCCTTCATCCGCCCGTCGGGCGCCTTCTCCCCGTGACCGGGGAGAAGGGGAAGATATCGCCATCATCGGCGGCGGCATCATCGGCATTTGCGCCGCCACCTTGCTCGCGGAGGCGGGACGCAGCGTCACCATTTTCGATCGGACGGGCATTTGCGAGGAGACGAGCTCCGGCAACGCTGCCGCCTTCGCCTTCTCCGACGTGCTGCCGCTGGCGCATAAGGGGATGATCAGGCAGTTGCCGAGATGGCTTGCCGATCCGCTGGGGCCTCTTGCCATCCCGCCGGCCTATCTGCCTAAGCTTCTTCCCTGGCTGTTCCGCTTCTGGCGCGCGGGCGCCGCCAGGCACTTCGAGGCGAGCCTTGCGGCGCAGGCCGGCATGATGAAGCTCGCCGAAGCCGAATGGATGGGTTTGCTCGACCACTCCGGCACGCGGCCGATGCTGCGTGAGGACGGCTCGCTCGAACTCTACGAAAGCGAGGCCGAGTTCCGCGCCTCGCTGTCCGGCTGGAGGGCGCGCGAACGTTTCGGCATAGGCTTCCGCCATGTCGAGGGTGAGGGGATGGCGGCGCTGCAGCCGGGTCTTTCGCCGCGCTTCGTCAAGGGCACCTTCGTGCCGGGGTGGAAGACAGTCGCCGATCCGAAACTGCTCGGCAAGGCGATCTGGGCCTATGCGGAGCGGCTCGGCGCGCGCTTCGAGCACGCGCGCGTCGAGCGTATCGGGACCGGAACAAACGGCGTCACGCTTATGCTTGCGGACGGCACGGCCCGAAAGGCGAAGCAGCTCGTGATCGCCGCCGGCGCCTGGTCGCATCTGCTGGCCAAAGATCTCGGCGACCGCATCCCGCTGGAGACGGAGCGCGGCTACAACACCACGCTGCCGGTGTCGGCCTTCGACGTGAAGCGGCAGCTGATCTTTTCCGGGCACGGCTTCGTCATCACGCCGCTGGAAACCGGCTTGCGCGTCGGCGGCGCCGTCGAGCTCGGAGGCATCGAACGAGCGCCTAATTTCGCGCGCTCGAAGGCGATGCTGGAAAAAGCCAAGCGTTTCCTGCCCGGGCTCGATCCGTCGGGCGGCCGCGAGTGGATGGGCTTTCGGCCATCGCTGCCGGATTCGCTGCCGGTTATCGGCCGGGCGCGGGCGCCGAACATCGTCTACGCTTTCGGCCACGGCCATCTCGGCCTGACCCAGGCGGCAGCGACCGGCCGCTTGATCCGAGATCTCCTTCTCGGGCAGGCGCCGCCGCTCGATCTCACTCCTTTCCGCCCGCAACGGTTCTGACAATTCGCCAGAATTCTGATATTTCAGGGAGCCATCATGGCCAAGACATCCTTCTTCTGCATCGACGGCCACACCTGCGGCAATCCGGTGAGGCTGGTTGCCGGCGGCGGCCCACTGCTGGAAGGCGCGACGATGATGGAACGGCGGGCGCATTTCCTCGCCGAATATGACTGGATCCGGACCGGGCTGATGTTCGAGCCGCGCGGTCATGACGTGATGTCCGGCTCGATCCTCTATCCGCCGACGCGCGAGGACTGCGATATCGCGATCCTCTTCATCGAAACCTCGGGCTGCCTGCCGATGTGCGGCCACGGCACCATCGGCACCGTGACGATGGCGATCGAGCATGGGCTGGTGAGGCCGGAGACGCCGGGCGTGCTCAGGCTCGACACGCCGGCCGGCCTTGTCGTCGCCGAATACAAGCAGATCGGCGAATATGTCGAGGAGGTGCGGATCACCAACGTGCCGTCCTTCCTCTACGCCGAAGGGCTGTCGGTGGAGTGCCCGGTGCTTGGCGAGATCAGCGTCGACGTCGCTTATGGCGGCAATTTCTATGCCATCGTCGAGCCGCAGGAGAACTACCGCGACATGGCCGACCATTCGGCCGCCGACCTCATCGCCTGGAGCCCGCTTGTGCGCCAGCGCCTCAACGAGAAATACTCGTTCATTCATCCGGAAAATCCGGGCATCAACCGGCTGTCGCACATGCTGTGGACCGGCAAGCCGAGAGATGCCGAGGCCGATGCCCGCAATGCCGTATTCTATGGCGACAAGGCGATCGACCGCTCGCCTTGCGGCACCGGCACCTCGGCGCGCATGGCGCAGCTCCACGCCAAGGGCAGGCTCAAGGTTGGCGACAGTTTTGTCCATGAGTCGATCATCGGCTCGCTGTTCAAGGGCAGGGTCGAAAAGGAGGTCAGCGTTGCCGGCAAACCAGCCATCATCCCCTCGATCGGCGGCTGGGCGCGCATGACCGGACTGAACACGATCTTCATCGACGACCGCGATCCGTTCGCGCACGGATTCATCGTCACCTGATCGCTCCCGGTCGGCGCGTCAGGCCGCCTCGTCGTTCGTCGAAACCTGACTACCGAACCAATCGGGAAAGGATTTCGGCCGCCGTTCGCCTCGCCCGTCACATGACCGTCATACCGAGCAGAATCCTTGCTTGGCGGAGTGGGCGGGACGGCAAAATCGAGCGCTGCCGCTGACGCAAGGAATCTTCTCATCAATTTATTTTGACGACGATTTCTTCGAAACGACGCGCATGATACGGCTGAATCATCAAAGACATTGCGTTGTGCCAATGATAGGGTCCGCGATAGTCCAGGGGCCGGGTGCGAAAAAGCGGGCAATCGGGCAGCGTGCTTCCAAACCACGCGCGGCGATTGAAAAATCACGTTGCAATCCGGGCTTGAAACTTTACGACTAGGGGCAATACGAAAAGGAATGCGTCCTCGAAGGCGACATTCCAGGGGAGCCGCTTAAATATGCAGTATTTCGTCCAGCAGCTTATCAACGGGCTGACGCTGGGATCTATCTACGGGCTGATCGCGATCGGCTACACGATGGTCTACGGCATCATCGGCATGATCAATTTCGCCCATGGCGATATCTTCATGGTGGGCGCCTTCACGGCCCTCATCGTCTTCCTGATCCTCGGCGCGATGTTCTATTCGGTGCCGGTGGTGGTGGCGCTCCTGATCATGATGATCGTGGGCATGCTGCTCACCAGCCTCTACAACTGGACGATCGAGAAGGTGGCCTACAGGCCGCTGCGCGGATCGTTCCGGCTGGCGCCGCTGATCACCGCCATCGGCATGTCGATCGCCCTGTCCAACTTCGTGCAGGTCACGCAAGGGCCGCGCAACAAGCCGATCCCGCCGCTGGTCAGCCAGGTCTATACGATCGACGGCATCAGCGTCTCGCTGAAGCAGATCATCATCGTGCTGGTCACCGCCGTGCTGCTGGCGATCTTCTGGTATCTCGTCAACAGGACGGCATTGGGGCGGGCACAGCGCGCCTGCGAGCAGGACCGCAAGATGGCGGCGCTGCTTGGCGTCGACGTCGACCGCACAATCTCCATCACCTTCATCATGGGCGCAGCGCTTGCCGCGGTCGCCGGGACGCTTTTCTTGATGTATTATGGCGTGGTGGTCTTCTCAGACGGCTTCGTGCCGGGCGTGAAGGCCTTCACGGCGGCGGTGCTCGGCGGCATCGGCTCGCTGCCGGGCGCAGTGCTCGGCGGGCTTTTGATCGGCTTCATCGAGAGCATGTGGTCGGCCTATTTCTCGATCGACTACAAGGACGTCGCGGCCTTCTCGATCCTGGCGATCGTGCTCATCTTCCTGCCCTCCGGCATCCTGGGCCGGCCTGAAGTCGAAAAGGTCTGATCCTCATGGCCGTTACCGTTTCTCCGGAGCGCGACGTCGTCGCTACTCCCATCCAGCGCGCGTTCCGCGAAGCGCTCTACGCCGGCGCCATCGCGCTCGGCCTGTTCGTGCTGTTCATCGGTCTCAGGACCGATCAGAACATCAACAACGAGCTGATCCTGGTGCAGCGTTGGGGCCTGCTCGCCCTGGTGGTCCTCGCCGTTGTCGTCGGGCGCTTCCTCTATGTTGCCTATGCGGTTCCGGCGCTCGAACGATCAAGGGCTGAAAGGGCCAAGGCGCCTGCGATCGCCGTGGAGCCCGGCTTCGTGCGGCGAAACTTCAACAAGATCGGCGCCACGGTGCTGATCCTCTATCCAGTGGCGATGGTGCTTCTGTTCGGCTTCCAGGGCTCGCTGAAATGGGTCGACAATTTCGGCATCCAGATCCTGATTTATGTGATGCTGGCCTGGGGCCTCAACATCGTCATCGGGCTAGCCGGCCTGCTCGACCTCGGCTATGTCGCCTTTTACGCCGTCGGCGCCTATGCCTATGCGCTGCTCGGCACGCATTTTGGCCTGTCGTTCTGGATCCTGCTGCCTGCCGCCGGCGCCATGGCCGCCTTCTGGGGCGTCATGCTCGGCTTCCCGGTGTTGCGGCTGCGCGGCGACTATCTGGCGATCGTCACGCTCGCCTTCGGCGAGATCATCCGTCTGGTGCTGATCAACTGGCGTGAGGTGACCAACGGCTCGGCCGGCATTTCCGGCATCCCGAAGGTCTCCTTCTTCGGGCTGATGTCGTTCAACGTCTCGGACCCGAACTACATCGCCAAGGTGCTGGGCATCGCCCAGTCGGGCGCCTACTACAAGATCTTCCTCTATTATCTCATCCTGGCGCTCTGCTTCCTCACCGCCTTCGTCACCATCAGGCTGCGCCGCCTGCCGGTGGGCCGCGCCTGGGAAGCGCTGCGCGAGGACGAGATCGCCTGCCGCTCGCTCGGCATCAATACCACCACCACCAAGCTGACGGCGTTCGCCACCGGCGCCATGTTCGGCGGCTTCGCCGGCTCGTTCTTCGCCGCGCGCCAGGGCTTCGTCAGCCCGGAATCCTTCGTCTTCCTTGAATCGGCGATCATCCTGGCCATCGTAGTGCTCGGCGGCATGGGCTCGTTGGGCGGTATCGCGGTGGCGGCGCTGGTGATGATCGGCGGCACCGAGATCCTGCGCGAGCTGGGCTTCCTCAAGGTGGTGTTCGGTCCGGACTTCACGCCGGAGCTCTACCGCATGCTATTGTTCGGCGTTGCGATGGTGATCGTCATGCTGTGGAAGCCGCGCGGCTTCGTCGGCAGTCGAGAACCAACAGCCTTCCTCAAGGAGCGAAAAGCGGTCTCAGGCTCCTTCACCAAGGAGGGCCATGGCTGATGAACGCGCAAGTTTCCATGAACGACTTCATCCTGCAGGTCGAGCACCTGTCGATGAAGTTCGGCGGCCTGATCGCGATCGGCGACCTGTCGTTCCAGGCCAAGCGCGGCGAGATCACCGCGCTGATCGGGCCGAACGGTGCCGGCAAGACGACCGTGTTCAATTGCATCACCGGCTTCTACAAACCGTCGGAGGGCATGATCACGCTCAGCCGGCGCGACGGCTCGAACTATCTGCTCGAGCGCTTGCCCAATCACGAGATCCCCGCGCGCGCCAAGGTGGCGCGCACCTTCCAGAACATCCGCCTGTTCTCGGGCATGACGCTGCTGGAGAACCTCCTGGTCGCCCAGCACAACAAGCTGATGAAGGCCTCGGGCTATACCTTCCTCGGCCTGTTCGGCTTCTCCAGCTACCGGCAGGCCTCGGCTGAATCGATCGATCTCGCCAAGCACTGGCTGGAAAAGGCCAATCTCGTCGACCGCGCCGACGATCCGGCCGGCGACCTGCCCTATGGCGCGCAACGGCGGCTGGAGATCGCGCGCGCCATGTGCACCGGACCTGAGCTTTTGTGCCTCGACGAGCCGGCCGCCGGTCTCAATCCGAAGGAATCGGCCTCGCTCAATGAACTGTTGATGGACATCAAGGACAACACCGGCACGTCGATCCTGCTCATCGAGCACGACATGTCGGTGGTCATGCAGATCTCCGACCACGTCGTGGTGCTGGAGTACGGCCGCAAGATCTCCGACGGCAGCCCGCAGTCGGTCCGGACCGATCCGCGCGTGATCGCCGCCTATCTCGGCGTCGACGACGAGGAAGTGGAAGAGGTGCTGACCGAAGTCGGCGACGAGGATGTCATCGAGCAGCTGGATACCGGGCCTGATGCGGCGCACGGGCCGGGCAGTTCCGCCTCGATGATGGCGGGGCCGGTTTCCGACACTGTCGAACACGCGGACGAGGGCGAACGGGTCATGGTATCGAGAGGCGCCTCGAAAGCGGCTCAGGTCGATGCCAAAGCCAAAACGCCAAGAAAGTCGTCCGAGCGGGCCACGGGCAAGCCAGCCGCGAAATCCTCGACAGCCAAGCCGCGCGGAGGGCGTAAGTAATGGCCGGCACAACGCTGCTCGATATCAAGGGCGTGCAGACCTATTATGGCAACATCCGTGCGCTGAACGGTGTCGACGTCACCGTCAACCAAGGTGAGATCGTGGCGCTGATCGGGGCCAATGGCGCCGGCAAGTCGACGTTGATGATGACGATCTTCGGCGCGCCGCGTGCGCGCAGCGGCTCCATCACCTTTGCCGGCAACGACATCACGCAGTTGCCGACGCACGAGATCGCGCGGATGCGCATCGCCCAGTCGCCTGAGGGACGCCGCATCTTTCCGCGCATGACGGTGATGGAAAACCTGCAGATGGGCGCCAGCCTCGACAACCTAAAACATTTTGACGAGGATGCCGAGAAGGTGTTTGCGCTGTTCCCGCGGCTGAAGGAGCGCATCGGCCAGCGCGGCGGCACGCTCTCGGGCGGCGAGCAGCAGATGCTGTCGATAGGCCGTGCGCTGATGGCCCGGCCGAAGCTGCTTCTGCTCGACGAGCCGTCGCTGGGATTGGCGCCGCTGATCGTCAAGCAGATCTTCGATGCAATCCGCGAATTGAACCGGACCCAAGGGCTGACCGTGTTCCTGGTCGAGCAGAACGCTTTCGGCGCGCTGAAGCTCGCCAATCGCGGCTACGTCATGGTCAACGGCAATGTGACGATGAGCGGCACCGGCAAGGAGCTGCTCGCCAATCCGGAAGTGCGCGCCGCCTATCTCGAAGGCGGCCACCACTAAGTTCAGGAGACTTCATCATGCAGGGCATTCTCTACGAGGAAGCCTCGATCTGGCAGTTCCTGTTCGTCACCTGCCTGCTCGGCGGATGGGCGGCGTGGATGACCGGCAAGGCGAGCGCGCAGACCTGGCGCAGCTTCTTTCAGCTGTTCCTCTATATGCTCGGACTCGGCATCGGCATAAGGTTCATCCACCACGCGCTGTTCGACGGCACGATGTTTTCGCTGCACTACTATATCGTCGACACCATCGTGCTGATGATACTGGGCTTCCTTGGGTATCAATACACGCGCACGAACCAGATGGTCAGTCAGTATAATTGGCTCTACGAAAGAGCCTCCTTATTGAGCTGGAAACCAAAGGGTTGACGTTCATGATCAACGCCGTTCCGGGGAATGAATTTGGCGTGACAAGTGCCTGAAAATCGGCATTCTATGCTTTCTGCGATAAGGGTGGGCATCGCATGAAAGTATCATCCACGCCCACTCCGTAAATGGGAGCGTTTCAATGAAAAAATCACTCTTGTCCGCCGTGGCGCTGACCGCGTTCATCGCGTTCAGCGGCAGCGCGTGGGCCGACATTCTGATCGGCGTCGCCGGTCCGATCACCGGTCCGAACGCGGCCTTCGGCGCGCAGCTGCAGAAGGGCGCCGAACAGGCGGTCGCCGACATCAACGCGGCCGGCGGAGTCCTCGGCCAGCAACTTAAGCTGAGCGTGGGTGACGACGTGTCGGATCCGAAGCAGGGCATCTCGGTCGCCAACAAGTTTGTCGCCGACGGCATCAAGTTCGTCGATGGCCACTTCAATTCGGGCGTCTCAATTCCTGCGTCGGAGGTCTATGCCGAGAATGGCATCCTCGAAATCACGCCGGCCGCGACCAATCCCAAGTTCACCGAACGCGGCATGTGGAATACGTTCCGCACCTGCGGACGCGACGACCAGCAGGGCAAGGTTGCCGGCGACTATGTCGCCAAGAACTTCAAGGACGCCAAGATCGCGCTCATCCATGACAAGACCCCTTATGGCCAGGGCCTTGCCGACGAAACCAAGAAGGCGCTCAACGCCAATGGCGTCAACGAAGCCATGTATGAAGGCATCAATGTCGGCGACAAGGACTTCTCGGCGCTCATCGCCAAGATGAAGGAAGCCGGTATCTCCGTCGTCTACTATGGCGGCCTGCATACGGAGGCCGGCCTCATCATCCGCCAGCTCGCCGACCAGGGCCTCAAGGCCCAGTTCATGTCGGGCGACGGCATCGTGTCGAACGAGCTCGCCTCGATCGCCGGCGACGCCGTCCAAGGCACGCTGATGACGTTCGCGCCGGATCCGCGCAAGAACCCGAACGCCAAGGAGCTCGTGGAGAAGTTCCGCGCTGCCGGTTTCGAACCGGAGGCCTACACGCTCTACTCCTACGCCGCGATCCAGATCATCGCTGCGGCCATCACGAAGACCGGCTCCGCCGACGATGCGCAGAAAGTCGCCGAGACGATCAAGTCGGGCGGCCCCTGGAAGACCGCCATCGGCGACATTGGTTATGACTCCAAGGGCGACATCACCCGCCCGGACTATGTCATGTACACCTGGAAGAAGGGCGAAGACGGCAAGTACTCCTACTTCGAGCAATAAGCCGGCAAAGAAGAGCCGACTTTCCGAGATGCCCGGCGCTGAGCGCCGGGCATTTTTTGTTGGCCGCGCATCCAGCCTGCGTTCGTGTCCCTCGCCGAGTTCGTCGGCGTTGTCGTCCAGGCGCTCGGAGGCCGTCGCGAAGGTTTGGCGCAAACAAACGATTTAAATCGATTGAAGTGTCGCGCTATTTTGTTTGCGCTGCAGCATTTTCACGCTAATCATTGCGCCGGTTCACCTCACCTTCCGCTACTGGAGCCCAGTCCTTGGCAATCACGAAGATCCTCGTCGCCAACCGGTCCGAAATCGCCATCCGCGTCTTTCGCGCGGCCAACGAACTAGGCCTCAAAACCGTGGCGATCTGGGCGGAAGAGGACAAATATTCGCTGCACCGCTTCAAGGCCGACGAAAGCTACCAGGTCGGGCGCGGTCCGCATCTCACCAAGGACATGGGTCCGATCGAAAGCTATCTGTCGATCGACGAGGTGATCCGCGTCGCGCGCCTCTCGGGTGCCGATGCGATCCACCCCGGCTACGGCCTGTTGTCGGAAAGCCCCGAATTCGCCGAGGCCTGCGCTGCCGCTGGCATCACCTTCATCGGGCCGAAGCCCGAGACGATGCGCCGGCTCGGCAACAAGGTGGCGGCGCGCAACCTGGCGATCGAGGTCGGCGTGCCGGTCGTGCCCGCCACCGATCCGCTGCCCGACGATATGGACGAGGTGAAAAAGCTCGCCGCGGAAATAGGCTATCCGGTGATGCTCAAGGCCTCGTGGGGTGGCGGCGGCCGCGGCATGCGCGCCATCCGCGCTGAAGCCGACCTCGCGCGCGAAGTCATGGAAGGCAAGCGCGAGGCGAAGGCCGCCTTCGGCAAAGACGAGGTCTATCTCGAAAAGCTGATCGAGCGCGCCCGCCATGTCGAGGTGCAGGTGCTGGGCGACACGCAGCGCAATGCTGTGCATCTGTTCGAGCGCGACTGCTCGATCCAGCGCCGCAACCAGAAGGTCGTCGAACGTGCGCCGGCTCCCTACCTCAGCGAGAAACTGCGCGAGGAGCTCTGCGGCTACGCGCTGAAGATCGCGCGCGAGACCAGCTATATCGGCGCCGGCACCGTCGAGTTCCTGCAGGACGCCGACACCGGCAAGTTCTATTTCATCGAGGTCAACCCGCGTATCCAGGTCGAGCATACCGTCACCGAGATGGTGACCGGCATCGATATCGTAAAGGCGCAAATCCACATCCTCGACGGCTTCGCCATCGGCACGCCGGAGTCCGGCGTGCCGGCGCAGAAGGACATCAAGCTCAACGGCCACGCCCTGCAGTGCCGCATCACCACCGAGGATCCGGAACACAATTTCATCCCCGATTACGGGCGCATCACCGCATATCGCGGCGCGACCGGCTTCGGCATCCGCCTCGACGGCGGCACCGCCTATTCGGGCGCGGTCATCACCCGGTTCTACGATCCGCTGCTCGAAAAGGTGACGGCCTGGGCGCCGACGCCGGCCGAGACGATCGCGCGCATGAACCGGGCATTGCGCGAGTTCCGCATCCGCGGCGTCGCCACCAACCTCACCTTCCTCGAAGCGATCATCAACCACCCGAGCTTCGCCGACAATTCCTATACCACCAAGTTCATCGATACGACGCCGGAGCTGTTCGAGCAGGTCAAGCGGCAGGACCGCGCCACCAAGCTGCTCAACTATCTCGCCGACGTCAGCGTCAACGGCCATCCCGAGACGCGCGGACGGCCGGTGCCGAAGGCGGATGCGGCGGCACCTGTGGTGCCCTATCTCAACGGCAAGGTGCCGGACGGCAGCAAGCAGCGGCTCGACGCGCTCGGGCCTCAGAAGTTCGCGGCATGGATGCGCGAGCAAGCCCAGGTGCTCGTTACCGACACGACGATGCGCGACGGACACCAGTCGCTGCTCGCCACGCGCATGCGCACCTACGACATCGCCGGCATCGCCGGCACCTATGCGCGGGCGCTGCCGCAACTGCTCTCACTGGAATGCTGGGGCGGCGCCACCTTCGACGTCGCCATGCGCTTCCTCACCGAGGATCCGTGGGAGCGTCTGAGCAGAGTGCGCGAGGCAGCCCCCAATCTTCTGCTGCAGATGCTTCTGCGCGGCGCCAACGGCGTCGGCTACACCAACTATCCCGACAATGTCGTGCAGCATTTCGTCAAACAGGCAGCTGCCGGCGGCGTCGACCTGTTCCGCGTCTTCGACTGCTTGAACTGGGTCGAGAACATGCGCGTCGCGATGGACGCGGTGGGTGCCGAGGGCAAGCTGATCGAAGCGGCGATGTGCTACACCGGCGACATACTCGATCCGGCGCGCGCCAAATACGACCTGAAATATTATGTCGGGCTGGCGAAGGAACTGGAAGCGGCCGGCGCGCATATCATCGCCGTCAAGGACATGGCGGGCCTGTTGAAGCCCTCGGCGGCGCGCGTGCTGTTCAAGGCGCTGCGCGAAGAGACCGACCTGCCGATCCATTTCCACACGCATGACACCTCCGGCCTGTCGGCGGCGACGGTGCTGGCGGCGGTCGAGACCGGCGTCGACGCCATCGACGCGGCGATGGATTCGTTCTCCGGCAACACCTCGCAGCCTTGCCTCGGCTCGATCGTCGAGGCGCTCAAGGGCACCGAGCGCGACCCCGGTCTCGACCCGCAGTGGATCCGCCACATCTCGTTCTACTGGGAAGCGGTTCGCAACCAGTACGCCGCCTTTGAAAGCGACCTCAAGGGACCGGCCTCGGAAGTCTATCTGCACGAGATGCCGGGCGGCCAGTTCACCAATCTCAAGGAACAGGCGCGCTCGCTTGGGCTCGAAACGCGCTGGCACGAGGTGGCGCAGGCCTATCACGACGTCAACCTGATGTTCGGCGATATCGTCAAGGTGACGCCGTCGTCGAAAGTGGTCGGCGACATGGCGCTGATGATGGTGAGCCAGGACCTCACGGTCACCGATGTCGAGAACCCGGCGAAGGACATCGCCTTTCCGGACTCGGTCGTCTCGATGCTGCGCGGCGATCTCGGCCAGTCGCCGGGCGGTTGGCCGCAAGCGCTGCAGAAGAAGGCGCTGAAGGGCGAAAAGCCGATCACCGTCCGGCCGGGCTCGCTGCTCAAGCCGGCGAACCTCAAGGCCAGCCGCAAGGAGATCGAGGAGAAGCTCGAGCGCAAGCTCACCGAGTTCGAATTCGCCTCCTGGCTGATGTATCCGAAAGTCTTCACCGACTTCGCCGCCGCTCAGGAGACCTATGGCCCGGTCAGCGTGCTGCCGACGCCGACCTATTTCTACGGCATGAAGTCGGAAGACGAGATCTTCGTCGACATCGAGAAGGGCAAGACCCTGGTGATACGCTGCCAGGCGTTCGGTGACGTCGACGAAAAAGGCATGGTCACCGTCTTCTTCGAGCTCAACGGCCAGCCGCGTCGCGTGAAGGTGCCGGACCGCGCGCATGGCGCTTCGGCCGCCAAGGCGCGGCGCAAGGCCGAGCCGGGCAACGAGGCGCATGTCGGGGCGCCGATGCCGGGCGTGGTGTCGGCTCTTGCCGTGGCGCCAGGCCAGGCGGTCAAGGCGGGCGACGTGCTGCTCTCGATCGAGGCGATGAAGATGGAGACCGCGTTGCACGCCGAGCGCGACGGCGTGGTGGCAGAGGTGCTGGTCAAGGCCGGCGACCAGATCGATGCGAAGGATTTGCTCATCGCCTTTGGCTGAATGTGCTGATCTTCAGGTGAGGCCGGCCTGCAAACGCCGGCTTCCTGGGGTTCCGGCCTTCGCCGCCGAAGCACTCACCAGGCACGTCGCAGTTAAGGCTACGGCCACCTTAGGCCCGTGCCCACGTACTCCAAGCACGCTCGGCTCCGGTTCTCGGAACAACCGTTCTCGCCCGCTTCGCGCCCGTCTTCGACTCCGGCTCGGCCTGACCAGAATCTCAGCACAGCCTGGGGTGCTCCAACCCTTCATGCCGCATCGATAATGTCTTGACCCGCCGCGCCTGCTCGGGCATCGAACCCGCTCCAATTTTGCCGGGCGGGAATCGCCGTGGCGCAAAAAAACGCGGAGAGAAAAAATGGCCGACGAGATCACCGAGACCAGCCAGACTGTAGCCGCCGGCCAGCTGCGCGCCATCATCGAGCGCATCGAGCGGCTCGAGGAAGAAAAGAAGACGATTTCCGACGACATCAAGGACGTCTATGGCGAGGCCAAGGGCACCGGCTTCGACACCAAGGCGATCCGCACCATCGTCCGGCTGCGCAAGAAGGATCAGGCCGAGCGCCAGGAGGAGGAGTCGATCCTCGATCTGTACAAGGCCGCGCTCGGCATGGTGTAAGGCTCGCGGCTAGAGCAGTTCAGCGTTTTGATGGAATCGCTGAACTGCTCCAACCATTTGCTTTTGCGCAATTCCGGACGGAAACCGTTACACTTCCTGGAATTGCCTCTAGGGACGGCCATGAGTGAGTTCGACTTCGGCGGCCATCGCGCTTCGGAGTTCCGGCATCGCGGGTTCTGGGCGCTGTTCGCCGAACGGCACCCGGAAGAAAGGGCGCGGCTGGCGCGACGCGGGCCATGGTTCTGGCAGCGCGGAATGCCGGAGTTCGCCCTGGTGCTGTCCATGTATGTCGCGCCAAGCGAGAACGTGGTCGGCGTCTTCTTCGGCCGCAACGAGAAGCTCGGCGCGACGGAGGTCTGGACGCGGCTGATGCCATTCCAACCGGCGATCGAGGCGCGGCTGAAGCTCAGGCCGGAGCAGAGCGCGCAGAATCTCGGCATAAATTCGCAGTGGCGGGTCAACTGCTTTGCCGAGGACAATTGGCCGGCCATGGCCGACTGGCTGGCGACGGAATGCTCGCGCTTCGAGCAAGCCGTCACCCAAGTGCTGAGGCAGGAGTAGAGCACAGATGGTTGCCGGCTTCTTCCGCTCGCGCTGGCAAGGCATTGTGCCGCTCGACCGGCTGTTCTGGCGCGACATGCTGCTCGCCGGCACGGCGATCAACATCGCTTCGTCCGGGCTGGCGCTTGTCCTGCTTGGGCTGAAGCTGCCGCTCTGGCTGGTGCTCACGGTGCATTTCCTTCCCGCCCCCTACAACATCTTTCTCGCCCTTGCCGTCTGGCGGACGGCGGAAACGGCCGGCGGGTTCAAGGCGCAGTTGATGATGCTGGGCTCGGCGCTCTGGCTGATCGCGACGGTCGTCGTCTGAATCGAAAAAGGGCGGCCGAAGCCGCCCTTACAAAGCTACCACGAACTGGCTGTCAGGCCGCCGGCTCGAAGCGCAGCGACACGCCGTTGATGCAATAGCGCAGGCCGGTCGGCGGCGGACCGTCCTCGAAGACATGGCCGAGATGGCTGCCGCAACGCGAGCAGTGGCACTCGGTGCGGACCATGCCGTAGCTGCGGTCGACGGTGGTCTCGATCGAGCCCGGGACCGGATCGTTGAAGCTCGGCCAGCCGGTTCCGCTCTCGAACTTCAGCTTGGATTCGAACAGCGGCTGGTCGCAGCCGACGCAGAAGAAAGTGCCGGCGCGCTTCTCGTAGAGCAGGGCGCAGCTGCCGGGACGCTCGGTGCCGTGGTTGCGCATGACGGCATACTGCTCCGGCGTCAGCCGGGCGCGCCACTCGGCATCGGTGCGGGTGACGGGATAGGCGTGGGTGTCCATGAAATCTCCTCGGCCTTGGCGGCTCGTTGTTGGTTGGCATGTCATGTTCGCACGAAGATAGGTGTTTGTTACACCACTGACCAGCGCCGGGGCTGACAAGGCGATCGCCTTCGACTTTCGCGAATTACTGTCACGCTCAATGCTTCCTCGATAGCTGCTTCGTTGCCGCTTCGAGCCCGGCAAGCGTCAGCGGGAACATGCGGCCGCCGAAGATGTCGCTGATCATCGCGATGGAATGGGTGTAGCGCCAGTTCTTCTCAGCCTCAGGGTTCAACCAGACCGCGTTCGGCCACTGCTGCAGCAGCCGACCGAGCCAGACGCCGCCGGCCTCCGGGTTCCAGTGCTCGACCGAGCCGCCGGGATGCGCAATTTCGTAAGGGCTCATCGAGGCGTCGCCGACCACGATCACCTTATAGTCCGGCCCATATTTGTGGATGAGGTCGAAGGTGGGGATCGTCTCGGCCAGGCGGCGGCGATTGTCCTTCCAGACGCGCTCGTAAAGACAGTTGTGGAAGTAGTAATACTCGAGCTGGCGGAATTCGGCGCGCGCGGCGGAGAACAGCTCTTCGACGGTTTTGACGTGACCATCCATCGAGCCGCCGACGTCGAAGAACATCAGGAGCTTCACCGCGTTGCGCCGCTCCGGCCGGGTTCTCACGTCCAGATAGCCGTGCTCGGCGGTGGCGTGGATGGTGCCGGGCAGGTCGAACTCTTCCTCGGCGCCCTCGCGCACCCAGCGCCGCAGCCGCTTCAGCGCCACCTTGATGTTGCGGGTGCCGAGCTCGATCGCGTCGTCGAAGTTTTGAACTCGCGCTTGTCCCAGACTTTCACTGCGCGACGGTGGCGGTTTTCGTGCTGGCCGATGCGCACGCCTTCCGGATTGTAGCCATAGGCGCCGAAGGGCGAGGTGCCGCCGGTGCCGATCCATTTCGAGCCGCCCTGGTGCCGGCCCTTCTGCTCCTCCAGGCGCTGCTTCAGCGTCTCCATCAGCTTGTCGAAGCCGCCCAGCGCCTCGACCAGCTTCTTCTCTTCGTCGCTCAGGTGCTTTTCGGCGAGCCGGCGCAGCCATTCCTCGGGGATGTTGGCGACGTCGACGGCGTCCGGACCGGCGAGCGCTTCGACGCCCTTGAAGACATGCGCGAACACCTGATCGAAACGGTCGATGTGGCGCTCGTCCTTCACCAGGGCCGAGCGCGCGAGGTAGTAAAAACCCTCGACGTCGTAGTCGACCAGCCCAGCTTCCAGGCCTTCCAGCAGCGTCAGATACCCCCGGAGCGAAACGGGAACCCGCGCGGCTTTCAGTTCAAGGAAGAAGGGGATGAACATCGCCAGACGGCTATCTCTGCCCCTCGATCTTTTCACGCGCGGCACTCGCAATGAAGGCAGAGCGCGTCAGGCCCCGGCGGCTGGCTTCAGTATCGATCGCCGCAAGCAGACCCGCGTCCAACGACAGGTTTGCCCGGACTGACCGACCGGAGTCGATCAGCAGCGGGATCATGACGGCAGACTCGCCTGCGGCGCTATCGATCTCACCTGATCGTAACAAGTCCGCCACCGTTCGTGCTTCGGGTAACGAGACGTGCTTTGCCAACCGAGTTTCGGCCCATTCGCGTATCGCCGATGTTGCATCGGCAATCGCCTCCTCGGGGCTGGCGCCGCCGCCATGGCAGCCCGGGAGGTCGGGGACCCGGATTCCCCAGACATTATCCGCGCCGTCCAGAACTCCGATGTAATGCGTCATGCGATCAGGCCTCAAATCCATCCGGCGAGCTTGGCGATCGAGCGTGCAACGCCCGGAGATTGCTCGCGGTGCCGCGGCACGATGATGGTCACATCCGGTTTTCCCGGGTGCTCGTATTTGTCATGCTTGCCGCCTCCGACGCTCGACCAGCCGTCGCGCAAAAGCCGCGCTATGGTCTTGCGCGTGTTAGTCTCAATCAGCGGCACGGCGGCTTTCCAATGCGCAATATATTGCGCAGCTGGACCGGTTTCAACCGTTTCACAACAGATCGTACTCGATGAAGCCCGTGCGCCGCGCCACATGGTCGTACAGCCGGCGCGCGGTGGCGTTGGTCTCGTGCGTCATCCAGTAGACGTTCTTCACGCCGATCTTGCCGGCCTCGTCCTGCACCGCTTTGATCAACGCCGCGCCGATGCCCTTGCCGCGCACTTCGGGGTCGGCGAACAGATCCTGCAGATAGCAGGTGTTGACCTCGGACCAGCAGGAGCGGTGGTAGAGATAGTGGGTCAGGCCGACGGCCTTGCCCTCAAGCGTGGCGATAAAGCCTTTCGGCTCGAACTCGCCAGGCGTGAACAGGCGCTTCCAGGTGACGTCGTAGACCTCGTCCGGCAGCTTGGTCTCGTAGAAGGTGAGGTAGGCGGTCCATAGCCGGCGCCAGTCGGAGCGGTCGGACTGGGCAAGCGGGCGGACGGTGATCTCGGACATGTTTTCCTCCAACGTTTTGGTCGGAAGCTGCGGCAACCGCCGCCTGTCGGCAACGGTCCACAGACGGACAAAGCGCTATTGCTGCCAAGCCTATTGCTGGCGCCTGGCCATGAAGGCCAAGCGTTCGAAGAGGTGCACGTCCTGCTCGTTCTTGAGCAGCGCCCCATGCAGCTTCGGCAACATGTTCTTCGGATCGGCGCGCAGATCCTCCGGCGCGATGTCGTCGGCGACCAGCAGTCGGATCCAGTCGAGCGCTTCGGAGGTGGATGGTTTCTTCTTCAGCCCGGGCACGTCGCGGATCTCGTAGAACTGGGTAAGCGCGGCCCGCACGAGATTCTGCTTGATGCCGGGATAATGCACGTCGACGATCCGGTGCAGCGTCTCGATATCGGGGAAGCGGATGTAGTGGAAAAAGCAGCGGCGCAGAAAGGCGTCCGGCAACTCCTTCTCGTTGTTGGAGGTGATGATGACGATCGGCCGAAATTCGGCGCGGATGGTCTCGCCGGTCTCGTAGACGAAGAACTCCATCCGGTCGAGTTCCTGCAGAAGATCGTTGGGGAATTCGATGTCGGCCTTGTCGATCTCGTCGATCAGGAGAACGACCTTTTTCGATGCCGCGAAGGCGTCCCACAGCTTGCCGCGTTTGATGTAGTTCTTGATGTCGCTGAACCGGTCGTCACCGAGCTGGCTGTCGCGCAGCCGCGAGACGGCGTCATACTCGTAGAGGCCCTGCTGCGCCTTGGTGGTCGATTTGACGTTCCATTCGATGAAATCGAGGCCGAGCGCCGCCGCCACTTGACGGGCGAGTTCGGTCTTGCCGGTGCCCGGCTCACCCTTGACCAGCAACGGTCGCTCCAGAACGATGGCGGCGTTGACCGCCACCATCAAATCCTTGTCGGCGACGTAAGCCGCGGTGCCTTCGAAACGCATTTCTTCTCCTCATAGTTCGGCCGCGACCCTAAGGACGCTGGCCAGGCTGTTCAAGGCATGGCAACGCCGCAAGGCCCATGACGCAGATTTGCGGCCGCTTGGAGCGGTGTCCTTCTGGCGCTCGGTCAACCATCGGCCTATATTGGTTTTGGCGGTCTGCGCTTCCCGGCAGGAGAAACTTATCCCCGGGGCCTTATCGATCCTTAGGGAGCTGTCCCTGGGAAGACCCGTGGGTTTTCTCACACGGCGCCCACCTACTTTGTAGGCACCCGGGATCGACCTCTCCACCGGTTGTGTGGATCGCCACTCTCCCGTTTTTGAATTTGATGCGGTAGAAAGCGTCGCTCCTGCAACTTCGTCCGGATACGACCTTTTCTAACGTCTGCGCATGACCTCATCAAAGGACCTGAAAAAACAGCTTCGCAAGGAAGCTCTGGCGCGGCGGGATGCGCTGGACGAATTCTGGCGGGTCGAGATCGCGCTCGAAATGGCTGAGACGGCGCGTGACCAGATCGCTGTCGAACCGGGCCAGATCGTCTCCGGCTTCTGGCCGATGCGCTCCGAGGTCGATGTGCGGCCGCTGATGTTCGCGCTGCGCGAGAAAGGCGCCAGGCTTTGCCTGCCGGCGATCCTCAACAAGACAACCATCGTCTTCCGCGAGCTGGTGCGCGGCGCGCCAATGGTCGAGATGGGTTTCGGCACGGTCGGACCGCACGAGGAGGCCGAAGAGCTCGACCCCTCGCTCATGTTTGTTCCGCTCGCGGCGTTCGACGCGCGCGGCCACCGGATCGGCTACGGCGCCGGCTATTACGACCGGGCGATCGCCAGGCTGGCCGACAAAGGGCTGGCGCCGCGGCTGATCGGCATTGCGTTCGACTGCCAGGAGGTGGCGCAAGTGCCGGATGAGAACCATGACGTGATCATCCCGGAAATACTCACCGAGAGCGGGTTACGCCGGTTTACCGCCTCTTAGAATATTCCGATCCGCTTCGCGCGATTCCAATCCCTATCCAACAGTATTCCTGCTATCCAATCCAAGTTGAGGTTAGCAAAGGATTTTGTCTTCATGCGATTCATCCTGATGCCGTTTGCTCTGATCGCGGCAGCACTGTTTGCGATGGGATTGCATATCACCGGAACCACCCTGTACCACCAAGCCGCCTGGGGCAGACGGTCGCTACCGTGACGGATGTCAGTCCTTTCACTGAAATGCACAAAAATGGCCTCGCCATAGAGCGCATCAATGTCGCCCTCGCCTATGTGGTTGACGACGTGCCGATGACCTGGTCCGGAAAGGGAAACCTTGTCGGTCTCCACGAGGCGTCGATCGGCGACAAGGTGAAATTCTACTACGACCCTGGCGATCCAGCGACCCTCGATACCGCCGGAATGAAGGGCTGGCGCAGCATGCTGTTGATCCTTGCAGGTACCGGCGGCTTCACCGTCTTCTACGTTTGGTTTTTCTGGCTGCGCGGACGGAGCGCGCGTTAGACGTCGCCTTCGGCTGCTAGGACGGGGCGGTGGTGCCGTATAAGACCATCATGTGATCATCCCGGAAATACTCACCGGGAGCGGGTTGCGCCGGTTCACGCCGCAATTGTAGAAAAGCGGTTGAGAAACGCATGATCTTTTGCGGAAAGTCATGCAGCTTTTGCTCGGCGGACTTTCGACGCGGGATCGTATGAGACTTCTCTTCCTCGGCGACATGGTCGGAAAAACTGGGCGCACGGCGGTGTGGGAACAGCTGCCGGGCGTGATATCCGACTTCAAGCTCGACTTCGTCATCGTCAATGGCGAGAACGCCGCCGGCGGCTTCGGCATCACCGAGGAGATTTTTCGCGAGACGCTCGCGGCGGGCGCGGATGTCGTCACCACCGGCAACCATGTCTGGGACCAGCGCGACGCGCTGGTCTTCGCGCCGCGCGAGGAGCGCTTCCTGCGCCCCTCCAATTTTCCCAAGGGCACGCCGGGGCGTGGTTCCGGCGTCTATATCGCCAGGAACGGCGCGCGGGTGCTGGTCGCCAACATCATGGGGCGCGTCTTCATGCATCCCGAGCTCGACGATCCGTTCCAGGCCGGCGAGCGCGAGCTTGCCGCCTGTCCGCTTGGCGAACAGGCCGACGCGGTAGTGATTGATTTCCATGCCGAGGCGACTTCGGAAAAGATGTGCTTCGCGCATTTCGTCGACGGCCGTGCCAGCCTTGTGGTCGGCACCCACACGCACCAGCCGACCGCCGATCATCAGATACTCAACGGCGGCACCGCCTATATTTCGGACGCCGGCATGTGCGGCGACTATGATTCCTCGCTTGGCATGGACAAGGAAGAGCCGCTCAACCGCTTCCTGTCGAAAGTGCCGAAAGGTCGTTTCGAGGCCGCGAATGGACCGGCGACGCTGTGCGGCGTCGGCGTGGAAATTTCCGACCGCACCGGGCTCGCCGAGAAGATCGCGCCGTTTCGCCGCGGGCCGAGACTCGAGGAAACCGCGCCGTCCTTCTGGTCATGATATTGATATGAGCACCGGTCGTACCTAACTGGCGACGAAACCCGCGAAAACTGCTCTAGATCGTAGAGGGGACGACCTCCATGCAGCTTGTCGAGTTCCTGGCGCCGCACTTTGCCTTTGTCTCCGATCCCACAGCCTGGATCGCGCTGCTGACGCTGGTGGTGCTGGAGGTGGTGCTCGGCATCGACAACCTGATCTTCATCTCGATCCTGACCAACAAGCTGCCGGAAGCGCAGCGCGCCCGCGCCCGCAAACTCGGCATCTCGGCGGCACTGGGCATGCGGCTGGTGCTGCTCGCCACGATCTCGATCATCGTGCAATTGACGACACCGGTGTTCACGGCGTTCGGGCATGGCTTTTCCTGGCGCGACCTGATCCTGATCGCCGGCGGCCTGTTCCTTGTCTGGAAGGCGACCAAGGAAATCCACCACACGGTCGATCCGCAGGATCATCAGGACTCGATGATGGGCGGCACACTGCAGATGAGCCTGGCCGGCGCGATCTTCCAGATCCTGCTGCTTGACCTCGTCTTCTCGATCGATTCCATCATCACCGCCGTCGGGATGACCGACGAGATCGCCATCATGTACATCGCTGTCATCGTGGCGGTGAGTGTGATGATGCTGGCGGCGACGCCGCTCGCCAACTTTATCGCCAAGAACCCCACAATCGTGATGCTGGCGCTCGGCTTCCTGCTGATGATCGGCATGACGCTGATTGCCGACGGCATGGGCTATCACGTGCCCAAGGGCTACATCTACGCCGCCATGGGTTTTTCCGCGCTGGTCGAGGGCCTCAACATGCTGGCGCGGCGTCGAAAGAAGCAGCGGTCCGGCGGCGGGCATTAAGCTAGGGCAGGTTGATCTGCCAGGAAACGCCGAAGCGGTCGTTGAGCCAAGCGAAACGGCGGCTGAAGCCGTAATCGTCGGTCGGCATCAGAAACGCGCCGTCCTTGCCCAGCACCCCGACAATGCGATCGAGCTCCTCCTCGGAGGAACAGTCGACGAAGAGCGAGAACGACGGCGTGAAGGAGAAGGCGTGATGCACGGGGCTGTTGAAGACCATGACCTCCGTGCCGCCGATCACGACGCGGGCCAGCTTGAGCGTGCCTTCGGGTCCGTCCTCACCGGCGCCATAGCGTGTGACGTCGACAACGCGGCTTTCTGGAACGGTGTCGCAATAGAGGGTCATGGCCTCCTCGGCCTGACCTTCGAACATCAGGAACGGCGTTACCTTCACGGCCGGGCCTCCTCGCTCAAAGGGAGTCAAATATTGGTCTCGTTGGCCGGCTCGCCTTTCATCTCGGCGCGATAATAGCCGTCGCGCAAATTGATGCCGTATTCGAGATACGCCTTCATGCAGGCGAGCATCTGCGACCAGCCCTCGCAATTGAGGTAGGATTTCTTCAGTCCGACCTCGCCTTCGTGCCAGCCGGCCTCGGCGATGGTAACGAAGGTGCCGCCGTCGTCCAACGGCTCGAAGTTCATCTCGATGCGTGTCTTGTAGGCCGGCTTGCCGTCAGTGTCGGCCGCGTCCCAGCGCAGCACGATACGCCTATCCTTGATCACCTCGTCGACCTCGACCGGCACCGTCTTCCACCAGGTGACGGTGGTGCCGGCGACCAGCGGAGCAGAGGCGCCGCCAATGGTGGTGAAATAGCCGCTGAGCTTCGTCGGGTTGACCACGGCGTCGAAGACTTCGGCGACCGGCTTGCCGATGCGTCCGGAAATCCTGAATCCAAGAGACATATCCACAGCTCCTTCCTTGCCTCGTGAAACAATATGTTATAAAAACATAACATGTCAAGCCCAACCTCGGACGATCGTGTTTTCAAGGCCTTGGCGCACTCGCGCCGGCGCGAGTTGCTCGACCGGCTCAAGGATCAGCCGCAGACCACCGGGGCGCTCTGCGAGGCTTTCCCGGACATGGATCGCTGCACGGTCATGATGCATCTGAAGGTGCTGGAAGAGGCCGATCTGGTCGTGGCTAGGCGCGAGGGGCGCGAGCGCTGGAACCATCTCAACGCGCTGCCGATCAGGCAGATCCACGACCGCTGGATCGGCCAATATGCGGGCCATGCGATCAGCATCCTCGACCGGCTGAAGTCGGATCTGGAGGGATGATGCCGCGCTGCAAGGGCAATCTCGGTCTGTCAGCCGTCAGGGTCGACGGTCCGGCTGGACGAATTGAGCCGATTTATCTATAAGCCGGCCATTCCGACAGAGAGCGCCGCGGGCCTTCGCAGGCACGCTTGCAGCGTTCTGAAATTTTGAATTCGAGCATTTGCCGATGCCGGGTGATCGCGCCCGGCCGAGAAATGCTCTAGCCGAACACGACAGGGGTGCCATGGCTGGCCATTCGCAGTTCAAGAACATCATGCACCGGAAAGGCCGCCAGGATGCGGTGCGGTCGAAAATGTTTTCCAAGCTGGCACGCGAAATCACCGTCGCCGCCAAGACCGGCACGCCGGACCCGGCGATGAACCCGCGGCTGCGCCTTGCAGTGCAGAACGCCAAGGCGGTGTCGATGCCGAAGGACAACATCCAGCGCGCCATCAACAAGGCCTCCGCCGGCGATGCCGAGAACTACGAGGCCGTGCGCTATGAGGGCTATGGCCCCGGCGGCGTGGCGCTGATCGTCGAGGTGCTGACCGACAACCGCAACCGCTCGGCGTCCAATGTGCGCGCCGCCTTCACCAAGGCCGGCGGGGCGCTCGGCGAAACCGGCTCGGTGTCGTTCATGTGGAACCGCGTCGGCGAGATCTATTACCCGGCTTCGGCCGGCAGCGCGGACAAGGTGATGGAAGCCGCGATCGAGGCCGGTGCTGACGACGTCGAGTCGGACGAGGAAGGCCACACCGTCTATTGCAGCTTCGAAAATCTCGGCGAGGTATCGAAGTCGCTCGAAGCCGCGCTCGGCGAAGCGGAGTCGGTGAAGCCGATCTGGCAGCCGCAGAACAATGTGCCGGTCGATGAAGAACGGGCGCAGTCGCTGATGAAGCTGGTCGCCACTCTCGAGGACGACGACGACGTGCAGAGCGTCTACGCCAATTTCGAGGTCGACGACGAAACGATGGCCAAGCTCAGCGCGGCCTGATCGGCTGATCTATGAGCGGAACTCGATCCGACATGAGCGAGAAGCCGCGGCCCGCCATCCGCATCACCTACTGCACGCAATGCCAGTGGCTGCTCAGAGCCGGCTGGATGGCACAGGAGCTGCTCTCGACCTTCGGTACCGATCTCGGCGAGGTGACGCTGGTGCCGGGCACCGGCGGCATCTTCACGATCTCCTGCAACGACCAGCTTATCTGGGAGCGCAAGCGCGACGGCGGTTTTCCGGAGGCGGCGAAGCTCAAGCAGCTGGTCCGCGATGTCATCGACCCGGAGCGCGATCTGGGACACGCCGACGGCAAGACGCACAAGAAGACGGACCCCGCCTGAGGCGGGGTTTATCCGCTGGCCGCTCTCTTCAAATCAGAGCAAGGATGAAGCAGGCCATCGCCACGATCGCGGTGATGGTGCGGACGTGGTTCCACATCGCCCATTGGCTCAGATGGTTCGCCCACACGGCGGCGCCGTTGCTGCTGGCCGGGTCGACGGCGGCCAGGGCGTCGTTGAGCGGTACGTTGAACACCATGGTCACGATCGGGTTGCCGACGAGATAGATTACGGCGCCGGCAAGCAGCCAGTACGAGCCCGATTGGCTCCAGCCCATGATGACGGCGGCAATCAGCACCAGGCAGATGAGGCCGGTGCCGAAAAGCGCCGTCATGAAGGCGGGCGTAATTACGGTGATGTTGATCGAATTCATCGCTGCGATGCCGGCTGGGACGGGCAGCCTGGCAAGTGCTGCCATGACGAAATTGGAAAAGGCGAAGAAGACGCCGCCGACCACGCCAGAGCCGATCGCGGCAATGAAGGCGAGGGCGGGAAGAATTTTCATCATCTCAGTTACTCCAGACGCCGCTGGCTGCGGTTTCGGTTGCATAGGCGAAGAAGTCTTTCGGCCGGCGGCCGAGCGCGCGCTGCACGCCGTCGGTCAGCGATTCGTTGCGGCCGTCGAGCACCTCGGTGAAGAGCTCGTTGAGCAGCCAGGCGAATTCCGGCGGCAGGTTGTGCGCAGCCACCGTTTCGGTGAATTGGGCATGCGAGATCCGCCGATAGCGGATGTCGCGGCCAGTGGCTTTGCCGATTTCGGCGACCGCCTGAGCAAAGCTCAGCAGACGCGGGCCGGTGAGTTCGTAAAGCTGGCCGGCATGGCCCGGCTCCGTCAGCACGGCTTCGGCGACATCGGCGATATCGTCGACATCGACGAAGGGTTCGCCGACAGCGCCGACCGGCAGGGTGACTTCGCCTTCGAGTATGGATTCGATGAGGAAGCCTTCGCTGAAATTCTGCGAGAACCATGAGCAGCGCAGGATCGTCCAATCGGCACCGGAGACCTTGACCATTTCCTCGGCGCGCTGAGCCTCCGTCTCGCCGCGACCGGAGAGCAGCACCAGCCGCTTGATGCCGCGCTCGACGGCAAGTTTGGCCAACGCCTCGACAGTTTCGGCGGCGCCCGGCACCGCGATGTCAGGATAGTAGCTGATGTAGACGGCGCCGACGCCGTCGAGGGCCGCGCCCCAGGTCTTCTTGTCCGACCAGTCGAGGGGAGGCGTGCCTGCGCGGGAGCCGATCCGCACCGGGATACTGCGGGCGGTCAGCCGTTCGGCCAGCCGCCGGCCGGTCTTGCCGGTGCCGCCCAGGATCAAAATCGGTTTCCGTGACGTGTCGGTCATCTCGAATCTCCTCGTTTTCTTAATATGAGTAATCCTCATGTTTGCAAAACGTGATAAACCCTCGTATTTTGTGAGTCAAGCCAGTTTCTCGAGGATCTTTCGGAGGAAGCTCATGCAAGGCAGGGTAGCCGCCAAGCTCGACCAGGAAATCGCAATGCCCCGGCGAGCGCCGACGCAGAAGCGCAGCCGCGAGCGGGTCGAGCGGATGCTTGCCGCTGCCGCGGCGCTGATCGCCGAGCAAGGCAGCGATGCCATGCGCATGGGCGAGGTGGCGGAAAGAGCAGGGGTATCGATCGGCTCGCTCTACCAGTTCTTTCCCGACAAGCGGGCGATCGTCTGGGCGCTGGCCGAGCGCTACACCGCCGAAAGCCAGGCCTGCATTTCGGCGGCGCTGAAGGACGTCAGCGACGCCGAAGGGCTGAAGCAGGCGTTTTCGGAGCTGGTCGACATCTATTACGGGATGTTCCTGGCCGAACCGGTGATGCGCGACATCTGGTCGGGCACGCAGGCCGACAAGGCCTTGCGCGAACTCGAACTGGCCGACAGCCGGGCCAATGCCCGATTCCTCGTCGCGGTGCTGAAGCGGTTGCGTCCCGGCGCAGATACCGTGGCGATGGAGACGGCGGCGCTGCTAGTCTGGCAGATGGGCGAGGCGGTCATGCGGCTGGCGATCTCCGTCGACCGGGAGGAGGGCGACAGGCTGGTCGCGGCCTATAAGCGCATGGCGCTGCGGGAGCTGGTGGAAGGGTAGGGACAACCTGGTCGGGTTTCCCGCAGCGTCTGTGGCCAACAAAAAACCCGCCTCGGAGGCGGGTTTTGATCTGCGACACGTTTAGAAAGGCTTAGAGGCCGAAACCTTCGAAACGCTTCTTGAACTTCGACAGGCGGCCGCCGCGGTCGAGCAGGGTCTGCTGGCCGCCGGTCCAGGCCGGGTGCGTGGTCGGGTCGATGTCGAGGTTCATCGTGTCGCCTTCCTTGCCCCAGGTCGAGCGGGTCAGGTATTCGGTGCCGTCGGTCATGACGACCTTGATGGTGTGGTAGTCGGGATGGATATCGGCCTTCATTGTCGTGTTCCTGGCTTGCCGGCGCTGGTGACGGGCCGATGGCCTGCGTCGATGCGCCCCTTTTTAAAACTCGAAGCCGCAGCTAATGAAAAGCCACGGCTTCTAAAACGGTCGGCGAGCCTATACATCAGCCGGAATTGAATCACAAGGCCGCGGCAGGCGCATATTGAAGCGCATGACGAACACGCGGCCAGAGGAAACGCTCATGGCGGATATTGGTGTCAGTGGTGACGAGCGCAGGCGCTCGGTCCGGCCGCTCAGGAACCTTTTTCCGTACGTCATGCGGTACCGCAAACTGGCGGTCGGCGCGATCATATCGCTGATCGTTGCGGCAGGGACGACGCTGGCCCTGCCGATGGCCGTGCGGCGCATGATCGATCACGGCTTCCAGGCGGCGGGCACTACCTTCATTGCCGAGTATTTCGCCGCGCTGGTGCTGATGGCGGCCGTGCTGGCGGCGGCGTCCGCCAGCCGCTACTACTTCGTCATCACGCTCGGCGAGCGGGTCGTCGCCGACATCCGCCGCGATGTCTTCTCCCATGTCACGACGCTCTCGCCGGCCTTTTTCGATCGCTCGCAGTCGGGCGAGATCGTGTCGCGGCTTGCCGCGGATACCACGCAGGTGAAGTCGGCGGTCGGCGCCACGGCATCGGTCGCGCTGCGCAATCTCATCCTCGGCGTCGGTGCCGTGGCGATGATGGTCTTCACCAGCCCGAAACTGTCCGGCCTGGTCCTGGCCGCCATCCCGCTGATCGTGCTGCCGCTCGTCGCCTTCGGCCGTTCGGTGCGGCGCAAGTCGCGGCTGGCGCAGGATACGCTGGCGGAAGCCACTGCCTATGCCAGCGAGCAGATCGGCGCCGTGCGCACGCTGCAGGCCTTCACCAACGAGAAGCTGGTGACGGGGCGCTTCTCGGCCGCCGTCGAGGCCGCCTTCGAGGCGGCGCGCACGTCGGTCTTCGCCCGCTCCTTTCTCACCTTCTTCGCCATCTTCATGATCTTTTCATCGGTGGTGGCGGTGCTCTGGTTCGGCTCGCGCGACGTGCTTGCCGGCACGATGTCGGCCGGCACGCTCGGCCAGTTCCTGCTCTATTCGGTGTTCGCCGCCGGCGCACTCGGCGCGCTGTCGGAAGTGTGGAGCGAGCTGTCGCAGGCGGCGGGCGCCGCCGAGCGTCTGACCGAGATCCTGGCGGAGAAGCCCGCCATTCAAGCGCCCGCCGATCCGCAGCCGCTGCCGGCCAAGGCCAAGGGCGCGATCAGCTTTGACGATGTCTCCTTCTCCTATCCCGCGCGGCCGGACCGGGCCGCCGTGCATGGGCTGAGCTTCCAGGTGAAGCCCGGCGAGACGGTGGCGATCGTCGGTCCTTCGGGCGCGGGAAAAAGCACCGTCTTCTCGCTTATCCTGCGCTTCTACGATCCGGAGAGCGGCCGTGTCGTCATCGACGGCGTCGATCTGCGCCAGGCCGATCCGGCCGCAATCCGCCAGCGCATCGCCATCGTGGCGCAGGACGTCACCATCTTCGCGGCCAGTGCTGCCGACAATATCGGCTTCGGCCGGCCGGGCGCCAGCGATGCCGAGATCGAGGCGGCGGCAAAGGCGGCGCTTGCCGACGAATTCATCGGCAAGCTTGAAAAGGGCTATGACAGCCAGGTCGGCGAGCGCGGTGTGACGCTTTCGGGCGGCCAGCGCCAGCGCGTGGCGATCGCCCGCGCCATTCTGCGCGACGCACCGATCCTGCTGCTCGACGAGGCGACCTCGGCGCTCGACGCCGAAAGCGAAACGCTGGTGCAGACGGCGCTGGAGCGGCTGATGCGCGGCCGCACCACCATCGTGATCGCCCACCGGCTGGCGACGGTGCTCAAGGCCGACCGGATCCTAGTCATGGACGGCGGACGCATCGTCGAGGAAGGCACGCATCAGAGCCTTGTCGCCAAGGGCGGCACCTATGCGCGGCTCGCCAAGCTGCAGTTCGAGACCGGAGCGAGCGCCTTCAAGGGCGCGGCGGAGTAGCGCCCGCCGGCAGGCGCTATCAGTCGCCGTAGCGCTTGCGCAGGTGCTCGGTGAAGTAAACGGCGTTGAGCTTCTCGCCGGTGGCGCGCTCGAGCAGGTCCGGCGTCGACCAGCGTGAGCCCTGCGACCAGATTTTTTCGCGACGCCAGTCGTTGATGGCGCTGAAGTCGCCCTTGGCGAGATCCTCGTCCGCGCACGGGTTCTCCCTGGTCAGGGCCGCCCATTGCTGCGCCGCCATCATGGCGCCCAGGGTGTAGGACGGGAAATAGCCGAAGGCGGCGCCCGGCCAGTGCACGTCCTGCATCGGCCCGTCGGCCGGGTTGTCGATGGTCGACAGGCCGAGATAGTCGCGCATCTTGGCATCCCAGGCCTCCGGCAGGTCGGCGGCCTCCAGCCGTCCTGAGACGAGCTCCTGCTCGAGCTCGTAACGCAGGATGACATGCAGCGGATAGGTGACCTCGTCGGCGTCGACTCGGATGAAGCCGCGTTCCACATGATGGACATGCGGCAGGATGTCGTCGATCGACCAGGCTTCGCCGAGATGCTTCTCGACAACCGGCAGCGCCCAGCGCCAGAAGGCGGGGTTGCGGCCGATCTGCTTCTCGACGAACAGGCTCTGGCTCTCATGCACGGCCATGCCGCGCGCCTTGCCGAGCGGCCAGTGCGACCAGGCTTTCGGCAGATTCTGTTCGTAAAGCGCGTGGCCGGTCTCGTGCAGCACTCCCATCAGCGCCGACAGGAAATCGGAAGTCTTGTAGCGGGTGGTGATGCGCACATCGGTCGGCACGCCGCCGCAGAAGGGATGGTGCGACACCGCCAGCGAGCCATGGGTGAGGTCGAAGCCGACCGCCGCCATCATGGCAAGACCAAGCTCGCGCTGCTTCTCGACGGCGTAGCTGCCGGAGAGCGGCTTGAGCGCGTGCTTCGCCAGCCGCGCATCCTGCATCGCCAGCGCATGCGGCAGGAAATCCTTGAGGAAAGCCTTCAGCTCGACAAACACCGGCGTGATGTCGGCGGCGCGGTTGCCCGGATCGTACTGCTCCATCAGCGCGTCATAGGGGGCGAGGCCGAGCGCCTCGGCGCGCAGCGCCGCTTCTTCTCGGACCAGCGCCACGACGCCTTCCAGTGCCGGCAGGAAGCCCGCCCAGTCATTCTTGGCGCGCAGGTCGCGCCAGAGCTGCTCGGAGCGCATGCGCGCCGTCGTCTGGCGCTCGACAAATTCGACCGGCAGGCAGGTGAGGTTGGTATATTGCCGGCGCAGTTCCCTCACCGCAGCCTGCTGCTCGTCGTTCAGCGGTTCGGCTTCGGCGGCGGCGATCCAGTCGCCGATCTCCGGCGCGGTAGCCTGGGCGTGCAGCATGCCGGCCAGGGCCGACATCGCCTCGGCGCGCTTCTCGCCGCCGCCAACCGCCATGTGGGTCGCCTCATCGGCGCCGAGAATGGCCAGCGCATGTTCCAGCGCTTCGAGCCTATGGCCGAGTAGATCGAGTTTTTGGAAGGACATGGATGGTTTCCGGCTGCAAAGGGGTTGGCGCGAAAAGATACCAAGGCGCGCAGCTTGGCAACCCTGATCCGCCCGTTCCGGATCAGCCCATCTTGCCTTGCAACAGCGCTGCGTGATCAAAGGTTGGGGCCAACGAGCGGAGGGGACAATGATCGGCAATATCCTGACCGGGCTGGTGGCGCTGATCCACTGCTACATCGTCTATCTGGAGATGGTGCTGTGGGACACGCCGCGCGGCCACAAGGCGTTCAACCTCAAGCCGGACTTCGCCAGCGCCTCGAAAGTGCTCGCCGCCAACCAGGGGCTCTATAACGGCTTTCTTGCAACAGGCCTGATCTGGGGCTCTATCTCGGCACCGGCGGCTTGCAAATCAAGATCTTCTTCCTGCTTTGCGTTGCCGTCGCCGGCCTCTATGGCGGGGCGACCGTCGGCCGCAAGATCCTGTTCATCCAGACGCTGCCCGCAGTGCTTGCCATTACCGCGCTTTGGCTCGGCCGGTGACTGAAAAAAGGACGCCCTCGGGCCAGGTCCCTCGGGCGCCAGATCGTCCCTTCCAAGTCTCGAAACGGCAGTCGCGGACCGAAACCGCTCAGCCGTTCGGATAGTGACCGCCGTCGGCGCCGTCGCCCATCAGGAAGCCGCTGCCGGTATCGGTTCTCAGCTTCTGGTCGACATTGTCGAGACGGCGCAGCAGGTCGTGATATTGCGCAGCCGGAATCCTGCCGTGATCCGAAGCGGCTACGTGCTCGGCCACCTGGCTGATGTGCGCGGCGCGCATATGCAGTTGCTGCGCTTCCGAGGCCGAGATGTCGTTTGCTTGCCGCGCGTCGGCGATGCCCTGATCCACACCCTGGACCTGCTCGATCAGGCTGGTCACCCGCGGTCCGGTGAAGTCGGTTGGATCGGTTGTGTCGAGAGCGCCCTTGTGATGTCCGGCGGCGTAGGCGCCGGCGAGCGGAGCGGCAATCAGAACCGCGGCGAGAGTTGCAGTCTTGAGAGATGTTAAAGCGCGCATGACGGCGCATCCTCCTGCTGGGGAAGGAGCGGCCATCCCGCTCCGCTTCCGAGCTAGTGGGCCGTCCGGTTCCGTCGCGTCGCGATGGGAGGCATCGCCGGCGGTTCCCGGCCCTGCGCAGCAAATTAGGGCCGCCAAGTCGCCGAGTGTAATTAAAAAAAGATAATGTTTTCAGGCCTTGCCGGCGAGCTTCTGCGCGCTAGAGTTGAGCCGGCGAACAAATTCGCGTGAGTTCGCGTGATGCCGGATCAACGTTCGGTGAGCTTCAGTTCAATTCGGCGGTTCTTGCTGCGCGCCTCATCCGTGTCGGCCGGATCGAGCGGCTGGAATTCGCCGAAGCCGGCAGCCACCAGCCGGTTCGCCGGCACGCCGTTCTCGATCAGGAACTTCACCACCGAGGTCGCGCGGGCCGTCGACAGTTCCCAGTTGTCGCGATAGCGTCCGGTTCCGGACAAGGGCTTGTTGTCGGTGTGGCCATCGACGCGCAGCACCCAGCTGATCTCGGGCGGGATTTCCCTCTGCAGCTCGATCACGGCATCGGCGAGCTTCTTCATCTCGACCTTGCCGGCATCGTTGATCTCGTCGGAGCCGGTCGGGAACAGCACTTCCGACTGGAAGACGAAGCGGTCGCCGACGATGCGGATGTTCTCGCGGTCGGCGAGGATCTCGCGCAGACGGCCGAAGAAATCGGAACGGTAGCGGTTGAGTTCCTGGACGCGCTGCGCCAGCGCCACGTTCAGGCGGCGGCCGAGATCGGCAATCTTAGTGTTGGACTCGCGGTCGCGCTGCTCGGACACGTTGAGCGCGTCCTCGAGAGCCGCGATCTGCTTGCGCAGTGCCGCGATCTGCTGGTTGAGGATCTCGACCTGGCTCAGCGCTTGCTGGCTGATCTGGCGCTGGTTGCTGAGTTCGCCGGACAGCGCGTCCGCCCGCTTGTTGGCCGCGTCGCCGGCGCCGGCACCCTGCTCCAGCAATTGCTGAAGGCGGCTCTTTTCCGCCTCCGCCGCCGACAGCGAGGCCTGCAGATTGGCGAGCGTATCTTCCTTGTCCTGGCTGTTCGAGCGCTCCAGCGCCAGCAACTGCGTCAGCTCGTTGATCTGCGAGTTGAGGCGGCTGAGCACGGTGTCCTTGCCGGAGATTTCGCGGCTGAGCAGGAATTGCGCCAACACGAAGACCGTCAGCAGGAACATGATGGCGAGCAGAAGCGTCGACAGCGCGTCGACGAAGCCGGGCCAGTAGTCGATGCGGCGATCGGCGCGCCGCCTTGCCAGCGCCACGTCAGTGCACTCCGGTCTTCTTCAGGGCGTCAGCGATCTTTTCCAGCGTGTTGCGCATCGCCTTCTGTTCGTCCGACTGCGCCTCGACCCAGTCGCGCATGATCTGCTGTTCGGAGCGCATGTTCTTGACCAGTCCGGAAATGCCGTCCGCGAGGTTGGCCATGGCGGTGGCGACGCGCGGGTTGGAGCCGCCGCCGTTTTCCTGCAGGCTGCGCAGCCGTTCCGACAGCAGGCGGATCTCCTCCGACGGCTCGGCGCGCGCCGATTCCGACACGACGATATCGGACGAGAGATCGGTGACCGAGGACAGCCAGTTCTCGAGTTCGGTGTAGAAGCGGGTCTGGGCGCGGCCCGCCTGCAGGTCGAGGAAGCCGAGCACCAGCGAGCCGGAGAGGCCGAACAGCGAGGACGAGAAGGCCGTGCCCATGCCGGCGAGCGGCGCCGACAGGCCCTGCTTCAGCGCGTCGAGCACGGCGGCGGCATCGCCGCTGCCGGGGTCGAGCGCCTCGATTGTCTCGCGGATGGAGGCGATGGTGTTGAGCAGGCCCCAGAAGGTGCCGAGCAGGCCAAGAAACACCAGCAGTCCGACGAGATAGCGCGAGGTGTCGCGGCTTTCATCGAGGCGCGTGGCGATGGAATCGAGCATGGTGCGCATCGAAGAGGTCGAGAAGGCGATCGTCGACGAGCGGCCGATCATCGCCTTCATCGGCGCCAAGAGCACCGGCTCGGTGGTCTCGGAGCCGGCGCGGAAGGAGTTGACCCAGCGCACCTCTCTGAACAGCCGGCCGACCTGGGCGAAGGCGAGCAGGATGCCGACGGCGAGCACGCCGATGATCAGCCCGTTGAGGCCGGGATTGCTGGAGAAGGCGGAGGAGATCTGGCGGGTGAGGATGGCGGCGATGAAGGCGACGATGACCAGGAAGATCACCATCGTGAGCAGGAAGACCTGCGGGCTCGACAGTTTGTGCGGATCGTAGACCAGGACATCCGAGCGCCTGCCGAAGGATCTGAGAAAAGCCATCCGTGCCCCGTTTCCGATGCCACCCGCCGCAGAATTGCCGCGACTCTAAACGGAATTGTGACCAAATTGAATGGTGCTTGACAATATCGCCCCGCGCGGGTCGTTTCAAAACCGGCTGATGACCAGACAGTCGACCATGGCGGCCAGGTGCAGCCCGGCGCCGGTGACGACGAAGCCATGCCAGACGGCATTGTGGAAGCGCAGGCCTTTCCAGGCAAAGAAGATGACGCCCAATGAATAGACGATGCCGCCCGCGAGCAGCAGCATGACGGAGGCTGGCGGCAGAGTCGCGACCAGCGGTCCGGCGAGCACGACGCCGCTCCAGCCGATGGCGAGATAGAAGAGGATCGCCAGCCGGTCGTAGCGTCCAGGCAGGAACATCTTGATCGCGATGCCCATTGCCGCCGCGCTCCACACGATAACGATCATCGGCACGGCAAGCGCGGACGTGTGGAGCTGGGCCAGGAAAGGCGTGTAGGTGGCGGCGATCAGCAGATAGATCGCGGCATGGTCGAAGCGGCGCAGGATCCACTTCGCCGGCCACGAAATCGGCCACAAATTATAGGCCAGCGATACCGACAGCACGGTGAGCAGCGACACAACGTAGAAGACGGCGGCGATGTACTCACCCGGGCCGGAATGGAAGGCGGCTAAAGCCAGGAAGGCCGAGCCGGCGGCGATCGCCAGCACGATGCCCACAGCATGGACGATGCCATCGGCGATCATCTCGGCGCGCGAATAGTGCCAGCGGCCGACAAAGGGGATTTCGATCGTTGTATTTGCGCGAGCGTCGTTCATGAATGATCCTGCAACCATAATCTGGGCAGTCGCGGATCAGTATTTCAAGCTTCGGTTGCGGTTTTGCGACGAGCGCGCCGCGCGTCCTTTCGACGCGCAAAGGGGGCTGCAGCCCTTTGATTTGCGCTTATCCGTTCCGAACCTGAGGTCAGCGAAATCGATTCCGATTTCGGGGCGATGCGATAGGCGCGCTTCAGCGCGCAGCCAGCGGCTTATTTACCGTCTTCAAGAGGGCGCGTTGGATAAGCTCGTTGCCGGCGACGATGGAGCCGGCCTCCAGCATGTCCTGCCCGCCATCCATATCCGAAACGAAGCCGCCCGCTTCGCGGATAAGCAGGGCGCCGGCGGCGATGTCCCAGGCCGAAAGGCCGGTTTCCCAAAACCCGTCCATGCGGCCGGCCGCGACATAGGCGAGATCGAGCGAGGCGGAGCCAAGGCGGCGGACGCCCGAGACCTCGGCCATGACATTGCGCAACTCGATCAGGAAATTGCCGTGCTGGCCGCGCCCAAGATGCGGCACGCCGCAGCCGATCACGGCATCGGTGAGCTTGGCGCGTCCGGCGACGCGCAGCCGGCGGTCGTTCATGAAGGCGCCGCCGCCGCGCTCGGTGGTATAGAGCTCGTCCATGGCCGGATTGTAGACGACACCGGCGACGATCTGGCCCTGGCGCTCGAGCGCGATCGAGACCGCGAAGAGCGGGATGCCGTGGAGGAAGTTGGTGGTGCCGTCGAGCGGGTCGACGATCCAGCGATGCTGGCCGTCCTCGCCGTCGACGGCGCCGCGCTCCTCCATCAGGAAGGCGTAGCCCGGCCGCGCCTTCGACAGTTCGGTAAAGACGATCTCTTCGGCCTTGCGGTCGGCCTGGCTGACATAGTCGCCAGGCCCCTTCATCGAGACCTGCAGGTTCTGCACCTCGCCGAAATCGCGCGACAGCGACCGACCGGCCTTCATCGCGGCCTGGACCATGACATTGAGGAGAGCGGAACGCGCCATTCTTCTTCTTCCTGTGTTGGCCGTCTTATTCTGCGCGACGCACGTAAGTGATCTCGTTGGTGTCGACGATGATGCGCTCGCCGGCCGAGATGAAGGGCGGCACCAGGACGCGGACACCGTTTTCCAGCACTGCAGGCTTGTAAGAGGACGCCGCCGTCTGGCCCTTCACCACGGGGTCGGCCTCGGTGATGGTCAGCGTCACCTGGTCGGGCAGCGAGATGCCGATCGGCCGCTCCTCGTAGAGCTGGACCGTGACCATCATGCCGTCCTGCAGGAAGGCGGCGCGCTCGCCGACGAAATCCTTGTTCAGTTCGAGCTGCTCGTAGCTTTCGGTGTCCATGAAAACCAGCGCGTCGCCCTGCTCGTAAAGGAAGGAGAAATCCTTCATCTCCAGCCGGATCTGCTCGACGGTCTCGGCCGAGCGGAAGCGCTCGTTGAGCTTGGTGCCGTTGATCAGGTTCTTCAGCTCGACCTGGTTGTAGGCGCCGCCCTTGCCGGGCTTCACGGTGTTGGTCTTGACCGCGACCCAGAGGCCGCCGTCATGCTCGATGACATAGCCGGGACGGATTTCGCTGCCACTGATCTTGGCCATGTTGAACTGATCCGGAATGAGATTTTTTGGCGCGGAGCGCGCTTTGGCGCCTCCAAGACCACAAATCGCATTGAGTGGCAAGGGAGGGCGTCGCGAACGCTCATGGAGATGGCCGCTGCCGTGAGCCGTCTTTTCAGGGCAGCCGGTTCGCCCTCTGCAGCGCCTGCTTGGTCTGACCGTCGTCGAGGCCCTGCAGGAAATCGTCCATCTGCGGGTCGATCAACCCGGCGCGCCGGGCGACGATATACCAGGCTCCGGCCAGGATCAGATCGGGGTCGGTACCGATGCCGCCCATATAGAGTTTGGCGAGGCGGTTCTGGGCGGCGACATTGCCGCCTTCGGCCGCGCGCCTCATCCAGGCAAAGCCCGATTTCAGGTCGCGATCGCCGCCGCGCCCCTCGATCATCCATGCGGCGAGGTCAAGTTGCGCGGTGTCGTAGTTCTGCCGGGCGGCCTGCGCCAGCAGGGTGCGTGCCTTGGCGTCGTCGCGCGGTTTGCCGCCGGCGCCGTTGGCGTAGATTTGCGCCATCGCATACTCGGCGTCGGCAAGGCCGGTACTGGCGGCGCGCTCATAATACACAGCCGCCTTGGCTATGCCGGCATCGCCCGGATCCTGCTGGACGAGCAATTGGGCGAAGTTGAACTGGGCCAGGCGGTTGCCCGCCTCGGCGGCGGCCTGCATCAGCGCATAGGCTTCCTTGGCGTCCTTCTTCACATAGCGTCCGTCGAGCAGCATCAGCGCATATTGGAACTGCGCCTCCGGCACGCCCTGCTCGGCGGCGAGCCCGTACCATTTCGCGGCCTCTGCCGCGTTGAGCGGTACGCCCAGCCCACGCGACAGGATCTCGGCGACCAGTGTCTGCGCCGCGGGGTCGCCGTTCTTGGCCCGCACCATGGCAAGGTTGTAGGCGGTCTTATAGAGGCCGCGCTGGAAGGCGCCGTAGGCGGCGTCCGGGAGCTTGGCGCCGAAGCGATCGGGATTGATGGTATCGGCCGATGGCGGTTGAAGCGTTGCCGGCTGCGGCAGCAGTGTTTCGATCGGCTTGTCGGCATGGGCCGCGCCAGCATTCGGAGCGCCACTATTCGGGGCGCCAGTACTTGGGGCGATTGCATTCGGGGCGCTTATATTCGGAATGCTTGTATCTGGGGCGCCGGTAGCAGGGGCGCTTGTATCCGGCGCGCTCGTGTCGGGTGTGGTCGTGTCCGGTCTGGGCTGCGGCACCGGCGGGGTCTCGGCGGCCACGGCGGCGGCCGCCTGGATCGTCAAGGCCGCGGCCAACGCCGCGAAGGAAAGCCGGGGCCAGCGCACGTCAGTCCTCGAAGCGCGGCGCGATTTGGTCGAGCAGCGCGTTGGCCGCGGCGACCGCCGCGCGCGGATCGAGTCCGTCGGCGAAGACGGCGCTGGAGAGCGCCACGAACTCGGCGCCAGTGGCCGCTACCGTTTCCACCGACGCAAGCTCGGAGCCGGCCATGACGATGCAAGGAATCTGGATCATCTGCGCCCACCATTCACCGAGAGCGAGATTGCGGTGGTGCGGCTCGGGCTTGTTGTCATAGCCGAAGCGGCCGAAGAACATGTAGTCGGGCCGCTCCTCGCCGAGCTCCAGCGCCTCGTCGCGGGTCTTGGCGCCGCCCGCCCCGACCATCATCCTGTCGGCCAAGCGCTCGATCGTCTCGGCCAGTTCCTGGCGGTTTGCCTCGACATGGATGCCGTCGGCATGGACGCGGCCGGCGATGCGGCTGTCGCCGGCGATGATGACGGCGACGCCGGCGGCCTGCGCGATCGGCACGATCTTCTCGGCGAAGGCCTGGAAGGCGGCGTCATCCATGCCGTTTTCGGGCAGGATCAGCGAGGCGACGTCGCCGCCGTCGAAGGCGGTGCAGATGTGCTCGGGAGTCACAAGCGGCGGCGCGATCAGCACGATTCGGCAGCGATTGGGCGGGGTTGCTTCATTCATCGGTCTTCGATCCCGGTTTTCGCCTATGCCGGGCGAACATGGTGGCATTGCGGCATAGAGCAAAGCGTCCGGCTTGAACAGGAGGCGGGCGAAGATCGCCGCTGAAAAGCGTCACGGCAGCAGCGGCTTGCGCCAATCTTCAAGGACTGACAGACGGCCTGTTGAAGCTCCTGATGGACGCTAACGAAACGACCGCTAGGTTAGCAAGCGAAAGCACGGGAAGAGCATGGCGCAAAATATCTACGACAAGGCCGATTTCTTCGAAGGCTACAGCCGTCTGCATCGTTCGGTGGAAGGGTTGGACGGCGCGCCCGAGTGGCCGGTTCTGCGCGCCATGCTGCCGAAGGTGGGTGGTCTAAGCATCGTCGATCTCGGTTGCGGCTTCGGCTGGTTCTGCCGCTGGGCGCGGGCGCACGGAGCCAAGCAGGTTCTGGGCCTCGACCTGTCGGAAAGGATGCTCGCCCGAGCACGCGCCGCCGGCTCCGACGAAGCCATAGCCTATGAGCGCGTCGACCTCGACGAGCTGAGCCTGCCGAAGGCGCGCTTCGACCTCGCCTATAGCTCGCTTGCCCTGCATTATGTCAGCGATGCCGCGCGGCTGTTCGCGACGGTTTACCAGGCCCTGGTCCCTGGCGGGTTCTTCGTCTTCTCGACGGAGCATCCGATCTTCATGGCTCCAAGCAATCCGGGCTGGTCCGTGGACGCCGCAGGAAGGAACGTCTGGCCCGTCGATCAGTATCTGGTGGAAGGGCCGCGCACGACCGACTGGTTCTCCGAGGGCGTGGTGAAGCACCACCGCACACTCGGCACCACGCTCAACAACCTGATCCAGGCCGGGTTCATCATCGGCCGCGTGGAGGAATTCTGTCCAACTGAAGGGCAGATCGCCGCCAGGCCTGAACTGGCCAAAGAGGTCGAGCGGCCGATGTTTCTTCTGGTTCAGGCGCGACGATGAGAGGTCGGCGGCATCGCCGGCGCGGGTGCGTCAAGGATCCAGCTTGTAGCCGATGTGGCTCGCCTTGAAGCCGAGCCGTTCGTAGAAGCGGTGCGCGTCGAGCCGGCTCTTGTTGGTCGTCAGTTGCACCACCCTGCAGCCGCGCTCGCGGCATCTTTCGATCGCCCATTCCAGCAGGCTATGCCCGAGCCCCTCTCCGCGCCGGCTCGCCGCGACGCGCACCGCCTCGATCTGGCCGCGCCAAGCGCCCTGCAACGACAGGCCCGGGATAAAACTGATCTGCAAGGTGCCGATGACTTCGGCGCCGTCCATCATCACCGCCAGGAAATGGTTCGGGTTGCCGTCTATGGCCGCGAAGGCGTCCTGATAGGCTTGCGCCAAAGGCACGCTTGCATTCTCGCGGGCGCGGCCAAGCGCGTCATTGGCAAGCATCGCGACGATCGCCGCAAGATCGGCTTTGTCCGCGCGGCGGATCAGGACTTCGCTCATCGTCAAACCTCATGCTGGGCGGGTGACCTTATGCATGGCCCGCCGCCAGCCGCAAACTCGGCAGGCCGGATTACGGACAGTTGATCGCGCGCCGACCGGCTGACGGGCGCGCTTCGGCTATCGCGGTCTTTCGCTTTGTGGTCTATTGCAAGTCTCCCGCCATCCTCCAGCCGTTTCTTGTCCCCGTATCTCCCATGTCAGGCCTGCTCAGCGATCCCTGGTTCTATGCCGCCGCCATTCCGGCGGTCATCCTCGTCGGCCTGTCGAAGGGCGGCTTCGGCGGCGCCGTCGGCTTCGTCGGCGTGCCGCTGATGGCGCTGGCCATCCCGCCGGTGCAGGCGGCGGCCATCCTGCTGCCGATCCTTTGCCTGATGGACATCGTTTCGGTGTGGACATGGTGGGGCGTCTATGACCGCAAGATGCTGGTCGACATGATGCCTGGCGCCGTCATCGGCATCGGCCTCGGCTGGCTGACGGCGGCCCTGGTGACGGAGGAAATGGTGCGGCTGATCGTCGGCGCGGTCGCGCTGGTCTTCGTCCTGCGCTGGATCTATCTGCAGTTCCGCCACGGCGCCGACCACGAGGTGGAGCCGAACCGCATCGCTGCGGCGTTCTGGGGCATCGTTGCGGGCTTCACCAGCTTCGTCGCCCATGTCGGCGGCCCGCCCTTCCAGGTCTATGCGCTGCCAATCCGGCTCGACCCGAAGGTGCTGTCAGGGACGGCGGCGATCTTCTTCGCCGCTACCAACGCGATGAAGCTTATTCCCTATTTCGCGCTTGGCCAGTTCGACAGCACCAATCTCACCGCATCGTTTGCGCTGATGCCGCTGGCGCCGCTTTCCACCATCGCCGGCGCCTGGCTGGTGCGCCGCATGCGGCCGGAGGTGTTTTATCCGTTCACATACGCGACGGTGGCGGTGGTGGCGCTCAAGCTGCTCTGGGACGGTATTGCCGGCCTGATGTAACGGGCAGGGCGGCGCACCGGCCGCCCGCCACAGAAGGATCAAGCGGCGCTCGGCACCAGCTGGCGGCCGCCGCCAAGCGCAAGCGCTGCGCCGGACGCGATCACCAGCACCATGCCGGCGAGGATGCCGATGTCGTGAAGCGTAGGCTTCAGCACCATGTCGGCGATGATCACCAGCATCACCGCGTAGTCGAAACGCGCCCAGCGCATCATGCGCTGGCCGATGGCGAGAACCGCCGGCGTCACGCCTTCCTTGGCGACCATGGCCCCCATCCGCTCGCCGGTCGGCTTGAAAACGAGCATGCCGATCGAGAAGGTCGTGGCGTAGCCGACAAGGCCGATGATGATCCACAGGTCGGAAAAGCCGACCCAGAAGCCGCACATGATCAGGCCGAAAATCAGGGTGAGCATCGACATCGGCGCGAAGAAGCGGCCGCCGAGCTCGCCGCTCGCCCGCATCGCTTGCAGCCTGTCCTGGATGTTGCCGGCGCGCTCGGCGAGCACGCCGAGCAGGAACAGGACGAAGCCGCCGCCGACCCACAGGATGGCCGAGACGACGTGAAGGAATTTGACGATCGAATACCAGTCCATGGTGTGCTCCTGCATTTCTTGATTGGTGGCGGCCTCGACTGCGCCCGCATTGAGAGGAGCGGGCGTTTAGCGCGGAGCGTGTTTCGAAACGATGTCGCGGCGGCGGGACCGATGTTTCGGTGCCACGATATGCGGCCAAGGTCTTGATGGCTCGGGAGGGAGCCGGGCCGTCCCGTTCCGGCACAGGAAAAGTCCGTTCGCTTGAAAATTCCGCGCGGCGTTAAGGCTTCATTAAGCTTTACAGGCGTTTACTAGGACCATCCAGTTTGTCTGGATTCTTACCGAGTGGTTGGAGCCACTTTGTTTGACGCCTCCCTGTTAAACTCCTGAGAGCCGCCTTATCCGCGGCTCTTTTTTTGCGCGTTGGCCGCCGGCGGACAACGCGCCTCGGCGTTAACCGTTTGTTAAACATGCGCTTGCCTTCATGGGCATCGAAGCGCATTTTCAAGCCTCAGTCGTTTAAGGGTGCAGGACGTATCGGCAAGGATGCCGAATCGACTTGCGGCAGTGCAGGGGCGTATCGATGAACGAGCCTTCGAAGGGCAGCGCGAAAACCATAAAGCTCGCGGAACGCCGGGTTTTCTCCCAATCCTTTAAGCCGCTTTACCAGGAGGGCATGGGCCTGGTCGAACAGGCGGCCGAATATCTTGACGGCAAAGGCAGACTCGAAGCCAAGAAGCTGTCGCGCACGGCGGCGACGCTCTATGCGGCCGAATCGATGCGTCTTACCACGAGGCTGATGCAGGTCGCCTCCTGGCTGCTTTTGCAGCGGGCGGCCAATTCCGGCGAGATGACCCGCGACCAGGTCGCGTCTGAAAAATCCAAGGTGCGGCTCGATACCGCTTCCGCGCATGACGAGGCACTGGGCTGGAGCGAATTGCCAAAGGACTTCCTGGATCTGGTGAGCCGGTCGCTGCGCCTGCAGGCGCTGGTGAAGCGCATGGACGAGGAGATCTACGGCGGCGCCATGAACGACACGCCTGCCGCCGGCCGCCGCGCCAACTCGGTCTCCGATCAGATCAGCCTGCTGAACACGGCTTTCGCCCGCGGCTAACAGGCTGCTCCACAATCCGCTCTGATGGCCATCTGGCGCCGTTTTTTGCGCGTCCGGTGCTCGCGTACCAAAGCACGCTCCGCACCGGTTCTCGAGAACGCCGCCTCACGACTCATCGGATCGAATTCTGAAGCAGCCCATCCCGGCACAGGCTGTTTCTGGTTTGTTCACAATTCACTGGCATCGCCATGCGGAGCGGTTAGACTTGGCGCATGGGGGAAGCGATTCGCATCATCGGCATCGATCCGGGCCTGAGACGCACCGGCTGGGGCATCGTCGAGAGCCTCGGCAATTCGCTGCGCTTCGTCGCCTCCGGCACCGTGCGTTCCGACGACAAGGCGCCGCTCGCAACGAGGCTCTGCCAATTGCATGATGGGCTCGCCGAAGTGCTGCACCAGGCCATGCCGCATGAGGCGGCGATCGAGCAGACCTTCGTCAACAAGGATGCCACAGCGACGCTGAAGCTCGGCCAGGCGCGCGGCATCGCCATGCTGGTGCCGGCGCGCGCCGGGCTGGCGGTCGCGGAATACGCTCCCAACGCGGTCAAGAAGGCGGTGATCGGCGTCGGTCACGGCGAGAAGAAGCAGATCCATATGATGGTGAAAGTGCTGATGCCGAAAGCGGTGTTCGAGACCGACGATGCCGCCGATGCCCTGGCCATCGCCGTATGTCATGCGCATCACCGTCAAAGCGTCGCCTACCGAATGGCGGCGCTGGCCGGGTAATGTTCTTGACTTGTTCTCATTTGCGCAGTAAGTAATACCTTCGGAGTATTACCATGCGTGTGACCACCAAAGGGCAAGTCACGATCCCCAAACAAATTAGGGACCACTTGGGCATAGGCCCAGGTTCGGAGGTCCAGTTCGTGGCTACGGACGAGGGCGCCCGGCTTGTCGCCGTCAACGAAAACATTTCGGAGGAGGAAGCTGCCCGCAAATTCAAAGAGGTCCTCGGCAAGTTGGAGGGGACGCTGGATTTGGGCGGCATGACGACGGACGAGTACATGGAGTGGTTGAGGGGACCACGTGAAAATCTCGACGTTGATTGACACAAACGTGCTCATTGACGTCTGGGGTCCGGCTGGGCCGCTGACGGAATGGTCTTCGTCCGCGATTATCTCCTGCCGACGCGATGGCGCGTTGGTCATCAACAGCATCGTCTGGTCCGAGCTTGCTCCCCTGGTTGCTTCCGAAGCAATGCTGAGGAAAGCAGCCGAGAGGCTTGAAATGGATCGCGAGTTTTTGCCCTGGGAAGCCGCATTCTTGGCTGGGGTGGCACATTCCCGTTATCGGCGGGCCGGCGGTGTTCGAGAGCGGACTTTGCCGGATTTTTTCATTGGTGCTCATGCTGCCGTAGCTGGTCACCGCCTATTGACGCGCGACGCTCCTCGCTATCGCAGCTATTTTCCCGACCTCGAAATCGTCTCTCCGGAAACGCATCCATGAAGGCCAGGACATGATCGGCAAGCTGAAGGGCACGCTGGATGAGATCGACGAGGATTCCTGCGTCGTGGACGTTCACGGCGTCGGCTATGTCGCCCATTGCTCGGCGCGCACGCTTGCCGCGCTGCCGTCCCCCGGCGAGGCGGTGGTGCTGTTCATCGAGACCTATGTGCGCGAGGACATGATCCGGCTATACGGCTTTCAGACCCCGCTCGAGCGCGAGTGGTTCCGCCTTTTGATGAACAATGTGCAGGGCGTAGGCGCCAAGGTGGCGCTGGCCGTGCTGTCGACGCTGGCGCCGCCCGACCTCGCCAATGCGATCGCGTTGCGCGACATCGCCATGGTGTCGCGCGCACCGGGCGTCGGCAAGAAAGTGGCCGAGCGCATCGTCACCGAATTGCGCACCAAGGCGCCGGCCTATGCGGGCGCCGCCACCGGCACGATCAGCCTCAAGCAGGAGCTTGGCGAAGGCGTGGCGGCAGCACCCATCACCGACGCAGTCTCGGCGCTGGTCAATCTCGGCTATTCGCGCGACATCGCCGCCAATGCGGTGGCCGCGGCCCTAAAGTCGGCCGGCGAAGGGGCGGATGCCTCGAAGCTGATCCGCTTCGGCCTGAAGGAGCTGGCCCGGTGAGGTGGCGCTTGTCCCGGTCCTTGCCGTATGCAAGGAAGACCGCATGAGCCTTTCGCCCCGTCTCATTGCCCCCGACAAGCGCGGCGAGGATGCCGACCAGAGCTTGCGGCCGCAGTCGCTTGACGAGTTCGTCGGCCAGGCTGCGGCGCGTGCCAATCTCAAGGTCTTCGTCGATGCCGCCAAGAGCCGCGGCGAGGCGCTCGACCATGTGCTGTTCGTAGGCCCGCCGGGGCTCGGCAAGACGACGCTGGCGCAGATCATGGCGCGTGAGCTCGGCGTCAATTTCCGCTCTACGTCGGGGCCGGTCATCGCCAAGGCCGGCGACCTCGCGGCGCTGCTCACCAATCTCGAGGAGCGCGACGTGCTCTTCATCGACGAGATCCACCGGCTCAATCCGGCGGTGGAAGAAATCCTCTACCCGGCGATGGAGGATTTCCAGCTTGACCTCATCATCGGCGAGGGGCCGGCGGCGCGCTCGGTCAAAATCGATCTTGCCCGCTTCACGCTGGTTGCGGCGACAACCCGGCTCGGACTTTTGACGAATCCTCTGCGCGACCGTTTCGGCATCCCAGTCAGGCTCAATTTCTACACGGTCGAGGAACTGGAGCAGATCGTGCGCCGCGGCGCCCGCATCCTCTCGATGCCGCTCGGTGACGACGGCGCGCTGGAGATCGCGCGCCGCGCTCGCGGCACGCCGCGCATTGCCGGACGTCTGTTGCGCCGGGTGCGAGACTTCGCCTCCGTCGCCGGAAACGGCCATGTCGATAAACGCATTGCCGACGAGGCGCTGACCAGGCTGGAAGTCGACGGGCTCGGCCTCGACGCGCTCGACCGCCGGTATCTCTCGATGATCGCCCGCAACTTCGGCGGCGGACCGGTCGGCATCGAGACGATTGCGGCTGGGCTGTCGGAACCGCGCGACGCCATCGAGGACATCATCGAACCCTATCTGATCCAGCAGGGCTTCATCCAGCGCACGCCGCGCGGCCGCGTGCTGACGGCCAATGCCTGGCGGCATCTCGGCCTTGAAGCACCGAAAGACCTCGCGCAGCAGCAGATCAGCCTGTTCCAGGAAGAGTAACGGACATTTGTTCGTCGGACGCGCTTTGAAGGGCTTCCTGCGCGAAATCTCCCCAGCTCCGCCAAGCTGAAGGCACAATTGCAGCCTCTAAGGCAGCTGACGCATTTCCAGGGGTCGGGGCTGACCGATGATCACCAGACGTGGCTTTCTGCGCCTCATCGGCGGATCGTTCCTGTCCATGGTGTCGTTGAGCGCCTATGCGGTCGGCATCGAGCCGATGCTGCTCGCCCATGTCAAACGCTATTCGCTGACGCCGCCGCACTGGCCCGCAGGCCTCAAGCTGCGCGTCGCAGCACTGGCCGACATTCATGCCTGTCATCCCTGGATGACCTCGGAGCGGATCGCCTCGCTCGTCGAAAGGACGAATGCCCTGCAGCCAGACTTGATCGTGCTGCTTGGCGACTATGTCGATGGAATGCGGCTGGTCACGGCCGAAGTGTCTGCACCGGAGTGGGCCGCCGCTTTGTCAGGGCTGAAGGCCCCGCTCGGCGTGCTCTCGATCCTCGGCAATCACGACTGGTGGCACGATCATGCGGCGCAACTGGCCAAGGCCGGGCCGACGGCCGCGCGCAGGGCACTGGAGAGCGTCGGCATCCCGGTGCTGGAAAACGACGTGGTGCGGCTGGAGAAGGACGGGCATGGCTTCTGGATCGCCGGACTTGCGGACCAGCTGGCAATCCGGCCAAGCAAAGCCCTTGGCCGCCACGGCTTCAAGGGTCTCGACGACCTCGGCGGGACGCTTGCCAAGGTGCAAGGCGACGAGCCGATCATCCTGCTCGCGCATGAGCCGGACATCTTTCCGAAAGTGCCCTGGCGGGTTTCGCTGACGCTTTCGGGCCACACCCATGGCGGGCAGGTGCGGCTGTTCGGCTATTCGCCGGTCGTGCCGTCCGACTTCGGCAACCGCTACGCTTATGGCCATGTCGTCGAGAACGATCGTAACCTGATCGTTTCCGGCGGGCTCGGCTTCAGCATCATGCCGGTCCGGTTCGGCATGCCACCAGAGATCCTGCAGATCGACCTCGGGTAGCTCCGGTATTTTCACGCGGACGGAAAACCGCGCAGGCGCCAAGCGCCAGAACCCCCGCCATCAAGGCTTGATCATCGCGCCCAACAGTGCCATCCGGTTCTCGCGCCAAACACCTGCCTGTTCGGGCCTGAAAAGGAAAGCGCGATGGACGATCATGGTGAATCCGCAGCGCTCAGCGCCGGGCTTTCGGGGACGCTGACGCAATCCGGCCATCGCCTGATGGCCCGCGTCTACTATGCCGACACCGATTTCTCCGGCGTCGTCTACCATGCGCGCTATCTCGAATTCTTCGAACGCGGGCGCTCGGACTATCTCAGGCTCGCCGGCGTCCATCACACCGAGCTTGCCGATGGCAAGCATGGCGAGCGCATCGTCTGGGTGGTCCGGCGCATGGAAATCGAGTTCCGTTCGCCGGCCCGCATGGACGACATCCTCACCATCGACACGCGCACCGAGGACATTTCGGGTGCCCGCATCTTCATGGCGCAGCAGTTGAAGCGCGGCGGCGAGGTGCTGGTCGAGGCGAAGGTCGAGGCGGCGATCATCGGCGAGAACGGCCGGCCGCGCCGATTTCCGAAGGAATGGATCGCGGCCTTTATGCCGAAGGCGAGCGACTGATCACCGTGAACCGGCTTCGGCCTAATGCATGTCGCGCAGAAGTTTGCCCGGTTCTGGACAACGACATGCATCAAGCAAGGCCTTAAAGAGCGGCGCCTGAATCCGATTGAGCGCGACCCCGCTTAGGGCACTGACCAGCCGCGTCTAGGCGTGGCGCCGGCCGGGTGGGCGCGGCAATGCGCCACGCTTCATATCCTAACCCATCCTTAACCATAACGGTTCATGAAGGAATTGGTGAAGATTGGCGCAATTCGTGTGCCTTCCTTTCACCAAGATTTGCCCCGAAAACGCCGCGAAACGGTGCATTCGGGGCTTGTCCCGCGGGCTTCAGGCTTCGCGCGATCGGACCAAAGGGATGCCATGGGCCAGCCGCCAGCGATGCCCGGAAAAATCTTAAGGACGTAGTCATGGAAAACATCGCACTCGCCGACCCGGGCGCGCATTTGTCGATATGGGCCTTGTTCATGCAGGCCGGCTGGGTGGTCAAATTGGTCATGATCGGGTTGCTGTGCGCCTCGATCTGGACCTGGGCGATCATTATCGACAAGCTTGTCGCCTATAGCCGCATGCGGATGGCGCTCAATCGCTTCGAGCAGGTGTTCTGGTCGGGACAGTCGCTCGAGGAGCTCTACCGCACGCTCGCCGACCGCAAGACCACCGGCATGGGCGCGATCTTCGTTGCCGCCATGCGCGAATGGAAGAAGAGCTTCGAGAAGGGCGCCAAATCGGCGCTGGCATTGCAGACCCGCATCGACAAGGCGATGGATCTCGCGCTGACCCGCGAGATGGAAAGGCTGGAGGGTCGGCTCGGCTTCCTTGCCACCACGGGTTCGGCCGCGCCCTTCATCGGCTTGTTCGGCACCGTAATCGGCATCATGACCTCCTTCCAGGCGATCGCCGCCTCGAAGAACACCAGCCTGTCGGTCGTGGCGCCCGGCATCGCGGAAGCGCTGCTGGCGACGGCCATCGGCCTGCTCGCGGCCATTCCGGCCGTAATCGCCTACAACAAGCTGTCATCGGATGCGAACAAGCTCGCCGTGCGCATGGAAGGGTTTGCGGATGAGTTCTCCGCCATACTCTCGCGCCAAATCGATGAAAAAGTCGCGCAGAAGGCCTGAGGTACGATCATGGGTATGTCTGCTGCTAGCGCAGGTGGCATAGGGCGAGGCGGACGCGGCCACCGGCGGCGCGGTCGTCATCATGCCCTGATGTCGGAAATCAACGTCACGCCGATGGTCGACGTGATGCTGGTGCTGCTGATCATCTTCATGGTCGCGGCGCCGCTGCTCACCGTCGGTGTGCCGATCGACCTGCCGGAGACGAAAGCCAAGGCGATGAACGCCGACACGCAGCCGATCCAAATCTCGATCGGCCCTTCCGGCGAGATTCACCTGCAGGAAACCGAAATCCCTCAGGAAGAGCTGGTCGCCAAGCTGCAGGCGATTTCCAAGACCGGCTATGACGAGCGCATCTACATCCGCGGCGACAAAGCGACCAGTTACGGCACCGCGCTGAAGGTGATGGGCCTCATCCAGAACGCCGGCTACAAGAACATCGGCCTGATCTCGCTGCAGGAACAGGACCAGTAGACGCCAAATGCGGACGGGCCTCACCTCCTCGGTGATCTTGCATGCGGTGGCGCTGGCCTTCGGGCTGTTCACGCTCTCCTCGCCGCCCGCCATGCCGGCTTCCGACGTGGAGTCCGTCGCGGTCGACATCGTGCCGATGGAAGCGATCGCGCAGACCCTGCAGGGCGACAAGAAAGCGGTCATGCATGACAAGCCGGCGCCGCTGCCGACCAAGCGCCCGGATATCGTCCCCGACGCGCAGAAGGTCGGCGAGAACAGCGTCGACACCGACAAGCCGGCGACGGACGAGGCCAAGCCGAAGCCGGTCGAGAAGACATCCGCGCCGCCCCCGGCGCCGACGCCGACCGAGAAGCCGGCGGTCGAGGACGTGCCGAAGCCGCAGGAAAAGCCGAAGCCGACCCCGGCGACCGAAGTCGCGCCGACGCCGACACCTAAGGAAGAGGTCAAGCCCGAGCCGGTCAAGCAGACGGAGCCGAAGCCGACACCCGCCAAGGAGCCGACGCCAGCGCCGCCGAAGGACACGACCGCCGCCATCCAGAAGGAAGAGGTCAAGCCGGACGCCGTCGCCGAGGCGATCGCCAAGGAGCAGCCGACCGAGGAGGCAAAGCTTCCGGACTCGGCACCCGCCCCTGCAGCGCGGCCGAAGCCGCAGCCCGCTCCCGCCGAAAGCGCCAAGGCGCCGGAGCGCAAGGACGCGGAAAAGCCGGTGAAGGAAGCTTCCTCGAAGCCGAAGTCGGATGAAAAGCAGTTCAACGCCGACGAGATTTCAGCACTTCTGGACAAGCAGAAGCCGTCGGGTGGCGGCGCCAAGCGCTCCACCCAGCAGTCGTCGCTCGGCGGCGAGAAGGATCAGGGCCAGAAGCTGTCCAAATCCGAGCAAGGCGCGCTCGAAGCTCAGCTCGGCGGCTGCTGGACCTTGCCGGTTGGACTGGAAGGTTCGGAGAACTTCGTCGTCGTGGTCCGCTTCAATCTCGATACCAACGGCAAGCTCGACGGCCGCCCGTCGGTCGAGCAGTCGAGCGGCAACCGGCAGTTCGACGAAAGCGCAGTGCGCGCGGTTCAAAAATGCGACGTGGCCGGCCTGCAGGTTCCCGCCGGCAAGCAGGACATTTGGAACGACATCCGGGTCACCTTCGACCCAAGGGAGATGCTTGGCCTATAGGCCTTGCGTCCGAACCATCAAAGAAGAGAAGCGAGAAGACATGAGATCTTTCCTCAAGCCGCTCCTGACGATTGCAGCCATGGCGCTGGGCATGACGACCGCCGCCACCTTGCCGGCCTGGGCGCTCGTCGAGCTCAACGTCAACAAGGGCAATGTCGAGCCGCTGCCGATCGCCATCACTGACTTCCAGTCCAATGGTGAGCTCGGCGCCCAGATCACCGAGATCGTCACGGCCGACCTCAAGCGCTCCGGCCTGTTCGCGCCGATCGACAAGAGCGCCTTCATCGAGAAGATCTCCGGCCCGGACGCCACGCCGCGCTTCGACGACTGGAAGGTGATCAATGCGCAGGCGCTGGTCACCGGCAGCGTCGGCAAGGAAGCCGACGGCCGCATTCGCGCCCAATACCGGCTATGGGACACCTTTGCCGGCCAGCAGATGGCCGGGGAGCAGTTCTTCGCCAATGACGCCAATACCAGGCGCGTGGCCCATATCATCGCCGATGCGATCTACGAGCGGCTGACCGGCGAGAAGGGTTATTTCGACACGCGCGTCGTCTTCGTCGACGAATCCGGCGCCAAGAACGCGCGCAAGAAGCGTCTTGCCATCATGGACCAGGACGGCGCCAACGTCCGCTACCTGTCGGACGGCCGTTCGATCGTGCTGACGCCGCGCTTCTCGCCGAACCGGCAGGAAATCACGTACATGTCCTATGAGAGCGGACAGCCGAAGGTGTATCTGCTGCAGATCGAGACCGGACAGCGCGAGCTGGTCGGCAATTTCCCCGGCATGACGTTCGCGCCGCGCTTTTCGCCCGATGGCCAGAAGGTGATCATGAGCCTGCTGCGCGATGACGGCAACTCCAACATCTTCGCCATGGATCTGAGAAGCCGTTCGACTACGCGGCTCACCGACTCGACCGCCATCGACACCTCGCCCTCCTATTCGCCCGACGGCTCGCAGATCGTCTTCACCTCCGACCGCGGCGGCGGCAGCGGCCGCTCGCAGATCTACGTCATGGGTGCGGACGGCTCCAACCCGCACCGCATCTCGTTCGGCGACGGCGTCTATTCCACGCCGGTGTGGTCGCCGCGCGGCGACCTCATCGCCTTCACCAAGCAGTCGGGCGGCGAGTTCCAGATCGGCGTCATGAAGACCGACGGTTCGGGCGAGCGCATCCTGTCCTCCGGCTTCCAGCAGGAGGGGCCGACCTGGGCGCCGAACGGTCGCGTGCTGATGTTCTTCCGCGACTCCGCCGGCGGGCCGAAGCTGGTCACGGTCGATCTTACCGGCCGCAACGAGCAGCAGATCCCGACCTCGAACTTCGCCTCGGATCCGGCCTGGTCGCCGCTGCTGGAGTAGGCAGAGGAACGGAAGAATTTAAGAACGGGGAACTGAAGAACTGAGGAAAATGGAGGACCCGGGGCGCTTGTAAATCTCAGAGAGAAGCTGGCCTAATTTCTTCCTTCAATTCCTCAGTTCTTCAGTTCCTCAATTCCCCCTTTTTTCATGTTTTGGCCGCATTTCCGCCTACGGTCGCCGCGCATTGTGAGCCTAGCTAAATCGGCCGAGGACGGCGGCTCGAAACGAAAAATTAACCGTGTTTCTTGAATGCCGGTTAACCCAAACGTGGTTACTGGGTGATCAACGAAATCACTCGAATGCGAAGGAGAGGCGGCATGGGCCGTATCGCAGCACTTACCAGAAATCCGGCGATGATCGCGCTGGTGGCGGCTCTGGCCATCACCGGCTGCGCCTCGAAGAAGACCCCGAACAGCGCCGCCGATCTCGGCCTCAACGGCGCCGGCTCTGCCACGCCCGGCTCGGCCCAGGACTTCACCGTCAACATCGGCGACCGCATCTTCTTCGACACCGACTCCTCGTCGATCCGCGCCGACGCGCAGACGACGCTGTCGCGCCAGGCGCAGTGGCTCAACCAGTACAGGCAGTATGCCATCGTCATCGAAGGCCATGCCGACGAGCGCGGCACGCGCGAGTACAATCTGGCGCTGGGCGCCCGCCGCGCCGCTGCCACCCGCGACTTCCTGGTTTCGAAGGGCGTCGCGGCCAACCGTCTGAAGACGATCTCCTACGGCAAGGAACGCCCGGTCGCCGTCTGCGACGACATCTCGTGCTGGTCGCAGAACCGCCGCGCCGTCACCACGCTCTCGGGCGCCGGTTCCTGACGCGCCGCGCCGGAAATCGATATCGATTTTCGGAAACGCTCATTAGCGCCACAGCGTCCTTGGCGCGTCTGACGACGCGCGGCGCTGTGGGCGGCAAAAATACAACATCGCTGAACGAAAGGCGGCCTCCGAGCCGCCTTTTTCATATGCGACAGCTCGAAACAAAATTTGGCCGAAGTCTCGCGTCCTGCTAAGAGCGCGAGGGCGCTTTATCCCCCTCCGATTTGGAAAGGCGCATCGGGCCAACAGATTTTCACGGCGAGAGACATAATGCATTTCAGAACGGTCCTGAGCGGCACGCTTGCGCTGCTGCTCCTATCAAGCATCGCAGGCATCGCCGCACCGGCGGACAGCGGGCAATCCTCGGACAGCGGCTTCACTTTCCATCTGCCGACGCTGGGCATTTTCGGCGACAAGAAGAAGACCGAGCAGGCGCAAGTCGCCCAGCAGGACGGCGCCGGCATGACCGGTCTGGAGGATCAGATCCGCCAGATGAACGGCAAGCTTGAGGAGCTCAATTTCCAGATCCTGCAAATGCAGGAGCAGATGCGCAAGCAGCAGGAGGACAACGAGTTCCGCTTCCAGCAGCTCGAAGGCGGCTCGCAGGGTGCGAAGCCAACGGGCCAGAAGAAGTCGGAGACCGCGCCGCAGGACGGCAGCAGCGGCAACACGAATATGGGCGATGCTGGCGCCGGCGACAGCGGCACCGACACCAACGTCGCAACGGCTCCGGCGACGCAAGCTGCGCCCGATGCGGCTCCGCAGGACGGCGGCGGCAAGAGCGTCGGCGACGTCATCGTCGAGTCTCAGACAGGCGACCCGGGCAAGTTGATCACCGGCGCGCCGCCGAAGACCTTCGGCACCATTACCGTCGACAAGAACGGCAATGTCGTCAATGCCGACCCCGCCCCGCAGGCGGGCTCGCAGACGGAAGCTCCCGCGGCTACGGCAAACGCGCCTGCCGCCGAGACCGGCGGCAAGCCTGGCAAAAGCAAGTCCGGCGGCACGGTCATGGCCTCGCTGCCCTCGACCAACAATCCGGACGAGCTCTACCGCAACTCCTACCAGTTCATCCTGTCGGGCGACTATCCCACCGCCGAGCAGGGTTTCCGCGACCATATCTCGCGCTTTCCCAAGGACGCCAAGGCGGCGGACGCGCATTACTGGCTGGGCGAATCCCTGCTTGGCCAGCAGAAATATCGCGACGCGGCGGAGGTTTTCCTGGCCGCCAGCAAGGATTATCCGAAGGCCAAGAAGGCGCCCGACATGCTGCTCAAGCTCGGCGTATCGCTGGTCGGCCTCAAGCAGAACGACGTGGCCTGCGCCACTTTCAACGAGATCGGCAAGCGCTACCCGGATGTTTCCGGCACGCTGAAGGAACGCATCAAGCAGGAAAAGGCGCTGGCCTCGTGCTAGCTTGCATGTCGTAGTCCCAGAACCGGGACCGCTTTTGGACGACATGCAGTGATGTTCGATACCGAGACTGACCTTTCGGATCGCCTTTTCCAAGACTTCGACTTCTCCCACGGCGCCGTTGCGGCCGTGTCCGGCGGCAGCGACTCGACCGCCCTTCTTCTTCTGCTCAAGCACCACCTCGACCGAACCCTGCCCGCGGCAAGGCTGCTTGCGGTGACGATCGATCATGACCTCAGACCAAGCTCGGCAGCCGAAGCGCAAGCTGTCGCCCGGCTTTGCGCCGAGCACGGCATCGCGCATCGCACGCTCGTCTGGTCCGGCCGCAAGCCATCGACCGGCTTGCCGGCCGCCGCGCGCGAGGCGCGCTACCGGCTGCTGGCCGAGGCAGCCGAAGGGGAAGGCATCCGCACGGTGGTGACCGGACATACCGCCGACGACCAGGCCGAGACCGTGCTGATGCGGCAAGTTCGTGAAGAGGAGGCCCGCGACGAGGATCCACGCGACGGCCGCGGGCTCGCCGGCATGGCGCCCGCCACGCTCTACGATTGGCGGGTCTGGATCGCCCGCCCGCTGCTCGCCACGCGCCGCGCGGCATTGCGGGAGATGCTGAAGCGTCGCGGCATCGGCTGGACCGAGGATCCGACCAATGTCGACCGGCGCTTCGAGCGGCCGCGCCTGCGCATCTCGCTTGCAGGCAGAGACGGCGAGGCGCGTTTCAAGGAAGCAATCGCGAAGGCCGGACAGGCAGCCGCCGAGCGCGAGAAGCTCGGCCAGCGTGCGGCGGCGCTGATCGGCGCCTTCGCTAGCCAGCCGGCTCCGGGGCTCATCCGCCTCGATCGCGATTTCGCAAGTGGTGAGGATAGCGAAGCCGCCGTCTATGCATTTCGCATCCTGCTCGCCACGGTCGGCGGCGTCACGTTCCTTGTCGACGAGGCGCGTTGCCGGGCGCTGTTCGAGCATCTGCGGTCGGGGACGCTTTGCGCCACATTGTCGCGGACGGTGGTCGACGCGCGCCGCACCGGCATCTTCCTCCACCGCGAGGCCCGCAATCTGCCCGCGGTTCCGGCTGCTGAGCAGGCCCTATGGGACGGTCGGCGGAGGATCACATTGAGCGACAGGCCGAGCGGGTTGGTGATCGCGCCAGCAGGTCCCGGCGCCGCCAAGCGATTTACCCCGGAAGGCGACGTTCCGGCGAGCTTGCTGCGCAAGGCGCTGGCCGCCGAGCCCGCGCTGTGGCGCGGCGGCGAACGCCTTGATTTGGCTGGCGGTGGTGCCGCGCCGCCGGCGACGGCGATCGTTCCTGCGGTGTCGCCCTTCACCCGCTTCCTGCCGTCCTTCGATCTCCGGCCCGCTGCCGCCGTCGCCGCGCTGATCGGCGCGCCGCCGCTGCCGCCCTCGCCTTTTCGCGGCCATGATCGCGGCGGAGCATGGGCGAAAGCTTAACCGAGGCATGCTGTTCTGCTTGGCAAGGGGAGACGCTCTCCCTATGTTAGGCCCAAGCCTCCAATCACCATCGTGGGTCCGCGCGCGGACGCCAACAGGACAATAGATGAATCCGAATTATCGCAACCTCGCGCTCTGGGCGATCATAGCGGTCCTGCTCATCGCTTTGTTCAATCTTTTCCAGACGCCGCAGACGCGCGGCGCTTCGAGCGAGATTGCCTATTCGCAGTTCCTGCAGGATGTCTCTTCCGGCCGAGTCAAGAGCGTGACGATCGCCGGCGCCCGTATCTCGGGCAACTACACGGACAACGCCAACGGCTTCCAGACCTATTCGCCGGGCGATCCGTCGCTGGTCTCCAGGCTGCAGGACAAGAACGTCACCATCAACGCGCGGCCTGAAAGCGACGGTTCGAACTCGCTGTTCGGCTATCTGATCTCGTGGCTGCCGATGATCCTGATCCTCGGCGTGTGGATATTCTTCATGCGCCAGATGCAGTCCGGCTCCGGCCGCGCCATGGGCTTCGGCAAGTCGAAGGCGAAGTTGCTCACCGAGGCGCATGGCCGCGTCACCTTCCAGGACGTCGCCGGCGTCGACGAGGCCAAGGAGGACCTGGAGGAGATCGTCGAGTTCCTGCGCGATCCGCAGAAGTTCCAGCGGCTCGGCGGCAAGATCCCGCGCGGCGTGCTGCTGGTCGGCCCTCCCGGAACCGGCAAGACGCTGCTCGCCCGCTCCGTCGCAGGCGAGGCCAACGTGCCGTTCTTCACCATCTCCGGCTCGGATTTCGTCGAGATGTTCGTCGGCGTCGGCGCAAGCCGGGTGCGCGACATGTTCGACCAGGCCAAGAAGAACGCCCCCTGCATCATCTTCATCGACGAAATCGACGCTGTCGGCCGCCATCGCGGCGCCGGCCTCGGCGGCGGCAATGACGAGCGCGAGCAGACGCTGAACCAGCTGCTGGTCGAGATGGACGGCTTCGAGTCCAACGAAAGCATCATCCTGATCGCCGCCACCAACCGGCCCGACGTGCTCGACCCGGCGCTGCTCAGGCCGGGCCGCTTCGACCGCCAGGTGGTCGTGCCGAACCCCGACATCGTCGGCCGCGAGAAGATCCTCAAGGTGCATGTGCGCAACGTGCCGCTGGCGCCCAATGTCGACCTCAAGGTCATCGCGCGCGGCACGCCCGGCTTCTCCGGCGCCGACCTGATGAACCTGGTCAACGAATCCGCGCTGATGGCGGCGCGTCGCAACAAGCGGCTCGTCACCATGGCCGAGTTCGAGGACGCCAAGGACAAGATCATGATGGGCGCCGAGCGCCGCTCGTCGGCGATGACGCAGGCCGAGAAGGAGCTGACCGCCTATCACGAGGCAGGCCACGCCATCCTGGCGCTCAACGTGCCGACGGCCGATCCGCTGCACAAGGCGACCATCATCCCGCGCGGCCGCGCGCTCGGCATGGTCATGCAGCTGCCGGAAGGCGACCGCTATTCGATGAGCTACAAATACATGATCTCGAGGCTGGCGATCATGATGGGCGGCCGCGTCGCCGAGGAGTTCAAGTTCGGCAAGGAGAACATCACCTCCGGCGCCTCCTCCGACATCGAGCAGGCGACCAAGCTGGCGCGCGCCATGGTCACGCGCTGGGGCTTCTCCGACAAGCTCGGCCATGTCGCCTATGGCGACAACCAGGAAGAGGTCTTCCTCGGCCATTCGGTGGCGCGCCAGCAGAACATCTCGGAAGAGACCGCGCAGATCATCGACGCCGAGGTGCGCCGGCTGATCGACGATGCCTATTCCACCGCCAAGACCGTGCTGACCAAGAAGAAGAAGGACTGGATCGCGCTGGCCGAAGGGCTGCTCGAATACGAGACCCTGACCGGCGAGGAGATCAAGCAGCTGATCGCCGGCCACAAGCCCGCCCGCGACCTTGGCGACGACACGCCGCCCAGCCGCGGCTCGGCTGTGCCGAAAGCCGGCACCGGCGGCCGTCGCAAGAAGGGCCCCGAGCCCGAAGGCGGCATGGAGCCGCAGCCGCAGGGCTAAGGCTCGATCGAAAACGAAACATAAAAAACGACGCCGCGGCTCAGACCGCGGCGTTTTTGTTTGGGAGGTCACAGACGATTGGCGAGTCGCTCGCGGACCGCACCTGCAAGATCGGCGTCCGGCGCAAGCGCCAATCTTCCTTCTGGCTCATCACGCTTCTGGCCTCGCATGGCACCCCGAACCTCCCGCGCAAAACGCACGAAACTGTTCGCGATGTCTTCGCACACCTTTTCGCGATGTCCTCAGTCCATATAGGGGGAGATTGGTAGCTTCGCCGGCGGGGGTTCTTTTGCGGCGCCGATATGCCTCTTTATGCGCGTCCAACGAAAAAGCCCGCGCATCTCGCGATGCGCGGGCCTTTGTCTTGGAGGTAAGCGCTGAGCGATCAGCTCTTCAGCTTGGCGTTGCAGAGGCTGTAGAAGCCGCCGCCCTTCTGGATCCACCGCAGGCCGTTCAGCGTGTTGGCGTCCTTGTTGGCATAGTACTGCTCGAGGCAGGTGTGCATGCGGGCCTTGGCCGGCGTCTCGTTGGCGAATTTCGGCGAGATGGCGGTCGGGAAGGTCACGCCCTTCGGCGCAGCCACGCTGGGCTTTGCCGGTTCCTTGGTGAAAGTCGCCTCGGTCGGAGCCGGCACGGTGTCGTCGTCGTCGCCGGCGCCGCATTCGGTCTTGCGGAAGTCGTTCCACTTCATGCCGTTGAGCTTGTTGGCGGTCTTGGCAGCCTGGTACTTGCTGCTGCATTCGGCCATGGTCAGACCCTTGGCCGAACCACCGTCAGCGGCGGTGGAAGTCTTGCTGGCGGCAGGTTTGGCGGTTGCCGCAGCAGTGGCGCCGGGGCCGCATTCAGCCTTGCGGAAATCGTTCCACTTCATGCCGTTCAGCGTGCCGGCCGCCTTGGCGGCCTGATACTTGGTGCTGCATTCCTTTGCGGTCAGGCCCTTGGCCGTGTCGTCCGAGGCAGCTGCCGTCTTTGCCTTCTTGGTGTCAGAAGCCTTGGTCTCGGTCGCAGCCTTGGTCTCAGTCGCCGCCTTGGTGTCGGTCGCCGCCTTGGTGTCGGTCGCGGCGGAAGCGTCGCTGCCGCACTGGGCCTTGCGGAACTGGTTCCAGGTCTGGCCATTGAGCGTTCCGGCGTCCTTGGCCGCGTTGTACTTGGTGCTGCACTCGGCCATGGTCAGCGCGTTGGCCGGCGCCGCCAGGAACAGGGTTGCGACGGCGATGCCCGTCAATGTTGCAAGTCTATGAATAAGCATGGCGTTTTTCTCCCTTGCTGCGCCAAATGGTCTCTATACCAAATCAATAGCTCTCAACTTCGGGCTGCGCCAGATGCTTCCCGCGCGGATGCCCTCACAAAGTGTGTTCCTGCCGACAGGGCGCTAAATTGCTGGCGCTCGGTTCGAGCAAATAAGGTTTTTCCAACCGTGTCGGGCGGAAAAGCTGTCCGGGCTTTTATATTCCCGCTACAACGAGAGGTCGTGGCAGGCTGCCGAATCACTTGACCCGTCCGCGACAATGATTTTCTAAGGAATGGTAATATATAATCACGAAACGTGATGATCGGATGCGGCCCAATTGTGGCAATACGGACGGCTGAAACCGACGGGGACTTTGGCAGGTATGGCAGGGCAGTATTTCGGCACCGACGGCATTCGCGGACGCGCCAACAAGTTTCCCATGACGGCCGAGGTGGCCATGCGGGTAGGTATGGCCGCCGGCCTTTCTTTCCAGCGGGGCAACCATCGGCACCGCGTCGTGCTCGGCAAGGACACGCGGCTTTCCGGCTACATGATCGAGAACGCGATGGTGTCAGGCCTGTGCGCCGCCGGCATGGACGTGTTCCTGCTCGGGCCGATTCCGACGCCGGCGGTCGCCATGCTGGTGCGCTCGCTGCGCGCCGACATCGGGGTGATGATCTCGGCCTCGCATAACCCTTATTACGACAACGGCATCAAGCTGTTCGGCCCCGACGGCTATAAGCTCTCCGACGAGATCGAAGAGCGCATCGAAGGCATGCTCGACAAGGACATCGAGTTGTCGCTTGCCGATTCCGACGGGCTGGGGCGCGCCAAGCGCGTCGACGGCGTCCACGACCGCTATATCGAATTCGCCAAGCGCACGCTGCCGCGCTCGATGTCGCTTTCCGGGCTTCGGATCGTCGTCGACTGCGCGAACGGCGCCTCCTACAAGGTGGCGCCGGAGGCGCTGTGGGAGCTCGGCGCCGAGGTAGTCGCCATCAATGTCGAGCCGAACGGCTTCAACATCAACAAGGAGTGCGGCTCGACCCATCCGGCCGGCCTGCAGAAGAAGGTGCACGAGGTGCGCGCCGATATCGGCATCGCGCTCGACGGCGACGCCGACCGTGTGGTCATCGTCGACGAGAACGGCGCCATCGTCGACGGCGACCAGATCATGGCGCTGATCGCCGAGTCCTGGCACCAGAGCGGGCGGCTGGCCGGCGGCGGCGTCGTCTCGACGGTGATGTCCAATCTCGGTCTCGAGCGTTTCCTTGGCGACATGAAGCTGCAGCTGCACCGCACCAAGGTCGGCGACCGCTATGTCGTCGAGCACATGCGCGCGCACGGCCTCAATGTCGGCGGGGAGCAGTCCGGCCATATCGTGCTGTCCGATTTCTCGACCACCGGCGACGGCCTGGTTTCGGCGCTGCAGGTGCTGGCCTGCATCAAGCGGCAGAACCGGCCGGTCAGCGAGCTGTCGAAAAAGTTCGAGCCGGTGCCTCAGCTTCTGAAGAACGTCCGCATCTCCGGCGGCAAGCCGCTGGAGGAGGCGCCGGTCAAGGCAGCCATCGAGGAAGGGCGCAACCGCCTGGGCAAGGCCGGCCGCCTCGTTATCCGGCCGTCCGGCACCGAGCCGCTCATCCGCGTCATGGCCGAAGGCGACGATCCGCAGCTGGTCGAGGCCGTCGTCAACGAGATCGTCGGCATCATCTCGGATACCCGCAGCGCCGCCTGATCGCCGCCGCAAAGCGGACGATCGCATCTGCAAGCCCGCCGCCAGGCGGGCTTTTTCGCGCGCGCACAACACCCCCGGACAACGGAATACCCTCTAAAATTGTAGGGATTCGTGGTTAATCGGTACGGTTAAACGGCTTTTAACCTTTGCAATTCATTATCCACGCCGAGGTTCATCTTCGGGCGATGTCGTCCCGAGGCTTCTTAGGGGTGACAGCATGTTCGATACCGCAAGAATGGCACTGTTTGCCGCGCTGTTGGCGGGAGTGGCCGGACCGGCCCTCGCCGCCGACCTGGGGGAACCACCGCCGGTGGAGGAAGCTCCGCCGCCGGTGGTCGAGGCTCAGCCGATCGACGTTGGCGGCTGGTATATTCGCGGCGACATCGACTACCACAAGTCGACCTTGCGCGGCATCGACTACATTACATACGGGCCACCGCCCGGCACTAACGATTTCGATTTCGGCAAGCTGAAGGGCGGTTTCTCGCTCGGCGGCGGCGTCGGCTACAAGATCAACGATTACTTCCGAACCGATCTGACGGCCGACTATTGGTTCAAGTCGGACTTCAACGGCCAGACCTCGGACCTCGTAACGACATCCACCGAGGTGTCGAGGATGAGCGCGTTGCTGCTGTTGGCCAATGCCTATGTCGACATCGGCACCTATCACGGCATCACGCCTTACGTCGGCGCCGGCATCGGCGGCGCGCACGTCAAGTGGGACACGGTCCACGATCCGAATACCACCGAAACCAACCCGGGTTCGTCTAACTGGCGCTTCGCCTATGCGCTCATGGCCGGCGCTTCCTACTGCCTGACCGACAGGGTGATCCTCGACGCAGGCTACCGCTTCACTCACATCCAGGGCGGGCGCATGTTCGAGTTCGATTCGACGAGTTCCGGGCCGGGGTTCGACCACGGCATCAACACGCATGAGGTGCGCGGCGGTCTGCGCTACCAATTCGGCGGCAACAATGGGTGCACTACACCGGTGGCCTACCAGCCGGAGCCGGAGCCGATCTACACCAAGTAGTCGCTTCGAAGATCCTGGAATTCTGCCGATCGCCCGGCGTCAGCCGGGCGATTTTCTTTTGTGGGTGGCCGGTAAAACAGCATCGAAATCAATTCGGTAACCCCCTGTTATCCTTAACCGGCACTTAACCACTATGGTTAACAATGCTCCTGAAACGGCAGCTGTGCTCGCGTTCGCGACTGGTGCCAATCTCAGGAGCCGGGGACCATGACATCAAAATCGCGTATCGCACTGGCGCTCGCCGCAATCGTGCTGATGCCGGCGACACAGGCGGTGTCGGCCGACTACGATCCGCCGATCTATGTCGATCAGGCGCCGGACTATCAGCCGGTCGAGGTAGGCTCCGGCTGGTACCTCCGCGGCGACGTCGGCTACGCTTTCAGCCACCCGTTCAAGCATGAGGAAACCTCGTCGGGACCGCTCAACAGCTTCAGCGATGAGTCCAGCTTGTTCAGCGGCAGCATCGGCATGGGCTATCACGTCAACGACTACCTCCGGGTCGAGTTGAACGGTGGAATCCTGCCGACCGACAAATTCGCCGCCCATGACAGACTGGGAGCCACCTGCGACGGGCACACGCTTGTGGACGACGGTTTCGGAACGATCAATTCCGTTGCGACCAGCCAGGCCTGCGACCTTTCCGACAACGCTTCCAACAAGGGCTACAGCATCATGGCCAATGGCTATGTAGACCTGGGCACCTATGTCGGGCTCACGCCCTATATCGGCGGCGGCATCGGGCTCGCCTACAACAAATACTACAGAAGCATCGGCGCGCGCGACTGCGTGGAGGTTCCTACGAACAGCGCCGGCACCGGCGGATTTTTCTGCGACGATCCGGCCGGCTATGAAGGGCAGACCGATACTGCGGCAAAGTTCAATCTGGCCTATTCCATCGGCGCAGGGCTCTCTTACCAAGTCACGAAGAACGTTTCGGTCGATCTCGGCTACGAATACTTTTCCGTCCCAGCGGCGAAATACGTCGCCTATGATGGTGGCGCTTTCAATATCCGCAAGGGCATTGACTATCAGACGGTCAAGCTCGGGCTGCGCTACGATCTTTGGTGAGCGAGGGAACTCGGAAATTGCCGCCGGCGGATCGAGCGGTCCGCCGTTCTTTTCGTTTCCAGCGCGTGGTGCCGTGAGACAAATATCCCGGCAGCGACAAAAACTTTGCTCTTGACGCCGAAAGCCTGAAAGCATATCGCCGTCCGTGGGCCACCCCTCCCCAACGAGGGGCCACTATCTGGAAGGATAGACCACGATGACGACGCTTACCAAGCCCGGACTCCGTCCGGCAAATCCCAATTTCTCCTCAGGTCCCTGTGCAAAACGCCCCGGCTGGTCGGTCGAGGCGCTGAAAGCTGCTGCGCTCGGACGCTCCCACCGCGCCAAAATCGGCAAGGGCAAGCTCGAGCAGGCGATCGAGCTGACGCGCGAAATCCTCAAGGTCCCGGCCGGCTACCGGATCGGCATCGTGCCGGCATCCGATACCGGCGCGGTCGAGATGGCACTGTGGTCACTGCTTGGCGAGCGCGGTGTCGACATGGTCGCCTGGGAAAGTTTCGGTTCCGGTTGGGTGACCGATGTCGTCAAGCAGCTCAAGCTCGCCGATGTGCGCAAGTTCGAGGCCGGCTACGGCGTGTTGCCGGATCTGACGCAGATCGATTTCGACCGCGACGTGGTCTTCACCTGGAACGGCACGACCTCCGGCGTGCGCGTGCCGAACGGCGATTTCATTCCGGCCGACCGCAAGGGTCTCACCATCTGCGACGCCACCTCGGCGGCGTTCGCGCAGCGGCTCGACTTCGATAAACTCGACGTCGTCACCTTCTCCTGGCAGAAGGTGCTGGGTGGCGAGGGCGCGCACGGCATGCTGATCCTCAGCCCGCGCGCCGTCGAGCGGCTGGAAACCTACAAGCCGGCCTGGCCGCTGCCGAAGATCTTCCGCCTGACCTCGGGCGGCAAGCTGATCGAGGGCATCTTTAAGGGCGAGACCATCAACACGCCGTCGATGCTGTGCGTCGAGGACTATCTCGATGCGCTTCAATGGGCGAAGTCGATCGGCGGCCTGGAAGCGCTGATCGCCCGCGCCGACGCCAACGCCGCGGTGCTGGACCGGTTCGTGGCCAGGTCGTCGTGGCTCGGCCATCTGGCCGGCGATCCGGCGACGCGCTCGAACACTTCCGTGTGCCTGTCCTTCACCGATCCGCACGTGGCGGCGCTCGATGCCGAGGGTCAGGCGGCTTTCGCCAAGGGTATCGTCTCGGCGCTCGACAGGGAAGGTGTCGCCTACGACATCGGCTCCTACCGCGATGCGCCGCCCGGCCTTCGCATCTGGTGCGGCGCGACCGTCGAGACCTCCGATCTCGAAGCACTGCTGCCCTGGCTCGACTGGGCCTTCGCCATGCAGAAGGCGTCGCTGAAAGCGGCCGCCTGAGTCATTCGCGGCGGCCTTCGGGCCGCCGATCCCAAACGGATCAATCCCATTCTTCAAGGAGGCCGCCATGGCGCCCCGCGTTCTCGTCTCGGATAAACTTTCAACCACCGCCGTGCAGATCTTCAAGGACCGCGGCATCGAGGTCGACTACCTGCCCGATCTCGGCAAGGACAAGGAAAAGCTTCTCGAAGTGATCGGCCAGTATGACGGCCTCGCCATCCGCTCGGCGACCAAGGTCACCGAGAAGCTGATCAATGCCGCCACCAGGCTCAAGGTCGTCGGCCGCGCCGGCATCGGCGTCGACAATGTCGACATTCCGGCGGCGAGCCGCAAGGGCATCATCGTGATGAACACGCCCTTCGGCAACTCGATCACCACGGCCGAGCATGCCGTTGCGATGATCTTCGCGCTGGCGCGCCAAATCCCGGAGGCCAACGCCTCGACCCATGCGGGAAAATGGGAGAAGAACCGCTTCATGGGCGTCGAGATCACCGGCAAGACGCTGGGCGTGATCGGCTGCGGCAATATCGGCTCAATCGTCGCGACGCGCGGCGTCGGCCTGAAGATGCATGTCGTGGCTTTCGATCCGTTCCTGTCGGACAGCCGCGCTGAAGAGCTCGGCGTCGAGAAGGTCGAGCTCGACGAGCTTTTCGCGCGCGCCGACTTCATAACCTTGCACACGCCGCTGACCGACAAGACGCGCAACATCATCGATGCGGCCGCGATCGCCAAGATGAAGGACGGCGTGCGCATCATCAATTGCGCGCGCGGCGGGCTGGTCGTCGAGGCCGACCTGGTCGCGGCGCTGAAGAGCGGCAAGGTGGCCGGCGCCGGCGTCGATGTTTTCGAGGCCGAGCCGGCGGAGAACAATCCGCTGTTCGGCATGCAGAATGTCGTGGCAACCCCGCATCTCGGCGCCTCGACCACCGAGGCGCAGGAGAACGTTGCGCTGCAAGTGGCCGAGCAGATGGCCGATTACCTGATCAAGGGCGCCGTTTCCAACGCCATCAACATGCCCTCGATCACCGCCGAGGAAGCGCCGCGACTGAAACCCTTCGTCAAACTGGCCGAGGTGCTCGGCGCCTTTGTCGGCCAGGTCACCGAAGATCCGATCAAGGAGGTGGAGATCCTGTTCGACGGCTCGACCGCGACGATGAACACGCGCGCGCTGGTGAGCGCCACTCTTGCCGGCCTGATCCGGCCGCAGGTCTCCGACGTCAACATGGTCTCGGCGCCGATCATGGTGAAGGAGCGCGGCATCATCGTCGCCGAGGTCAAGCGCGACAAATCTGGCGTCTTCGACGGCTATATCAAGCTCACCGTCAAGACCGAGCACATGACGCGCTCGATCGCCGGGACCTGCTTCTCGGACGGCAAGCCGCGCTTCATCCAGATCAAGGGCATCAACCTCGATGCCGAGGTCGGCCAGCACATGCTCTACACGACCAATGCCGACGCGCCCGGCATCATCGGCCTGCTCGGCACCGTCTGCGGCGAGAACGGCGTCAACATCGCCAACTTCCAGCTCGGCCGCAACCGGCCGGGCGGCGATGCGATCGCGCTGCTCTATCTCGACGCACCCTTCCCGGAAAGGGTGCTCGATCAGCTGCGGGCGCACCAATCGATCGATTCGGCCAAACCGCTGCACTTCGATGTCAGCGCCGCCTGAAAGATCATGTTCCGCATGCTTCGGCATGCGGGGCATTTCCCCTACAGAACGGCTCTGCTGCCGCTGTATTCGGCCAGCGCGATGCCTCCGAGCACGAGCGCAAGCGCAAGACCCTGATAGAATTGGAACTGCTCGCCGACGATCAGCACCGAAAGCAGGGTGCCGAAGATTGGCACCAGATTGATGAACAGTCCGGCGCGATTGGCGCCGATCAGCTCGTTGCCCTTGATGTAGAAGATCTGCGAGACGACGGACGCGCCGAGCGCGGTGTAGAACGCGACCGCCCATCCTCGCGCGTCCGGGACGATGACGCGGCCCGCCGCCACTTCCCAGACAAAGAACGGCACCGAGGTCAAAAGCGCGGCGAGCGACAGAGCCAGCATGAAGCTTTGCCAGCGGACGGCCGGCTTCAGGCGCAGCCCCACCGAATAGAGGCTGTAGCAGAGGACCGCGACCAGCATGATGGCGTCGCCGAAATTGAGCTCGAGCTTCAGCAGCTGACCGAGGTCGCCATGGCTAGCGGTCAGGGCGACGCCGAGGATGGTGAGCGCGACGCCGACGATCTGCAGGCGCTGCACGTGCAGCCTAAACAGCACGAAGTTGGCAAGGATGATGACGATCGGTATGGCGGCCTGCTCGATCGAGACATTGATGGCGGTCGTGTAGTTCAGCGCCGTGTAGAAGATGACGTTGAAAATCGTGAAGCCGCAGGCGCCGAGCCCGGCGACCAGCAGCCAATGCCGGCGCAGTTCAGGCCAGTCCTCGCGAAACGTCCGCCAGCCGACGGGCAGCATGATCAGCGCCGCCAGCACCCAGCGCAGGAAAACCAACGTCATCGGCGACACATGGCCGACGGCAAGCTTGCCGGCCACGGAATTGCCGCCCCACAGCAGCATGGTGGAGAGCAGGAACAGATAGGCGGCTCGATGCATCGCTTAATCCTGGACCGGCAGGCGCGGTGGAAGAAGGATGCCGGCCTATTGCGATGGCGAGGCCAAGTAAATGATGCGAAAGCCGGAATTTGTTGTGCCTGGTTTGTTGTGCCCTGGGTGGTTTCGGGGACAAAGAAGGGGTCGCATCGGCCTGCACATGAGGCTATAGAGGCCTGTCGTTTCAAGCCGCCAAGGCGGCATCTCAAGGGAAAAGAACATGGCCAATGTGGTGGTCGTCGGCTCGCAGTGGGGCGACGAAGGCAAGGGCAAGATCGTCGACTGGCTGTCGGAGCGCGCCGACGTGGTCGTGCGCTTCCAGGGCGGCCACAATGCAGGTCATACCCTGGTCGTCGACGGCAAGGTCTACAAGCTTTCGCTCCTGCCGTCCGGCGTGGTCAGAGAGGGCAAGCTGTCGATCATCGGCAACGGGGTGGTCTTCGATCCGCATGCCTTCGTCGCGGAAACAAAGAAGCTCAAGGAGCAGGGCGTGGAGGTGACGCCCGAGCGCCTGAAAATCGCCGAAAACACCGCGCTTATCCTGTCGCTGCACCGGGAGCTGGACGGGTTCCGCGAAGACGCCGCCTCGAATTCCGGAACCAAGATTGGCACGACCCGCCGCGGCATCGGTCCCGCATATGAGGACAAGGTGGGCCGGCGCGCGGTGCGGGTGATGGATCTGGCGGATTTGGAAACGCTTCCCCTGAAGGTCGACAGGCTGCTCACGCATCACAATGCGCTGCGCCGCGGGCTCGGCCATCCGGAAGCGACCCAGGAGGCGATCATGCAGGAGCTGACCTCGGTGGCCGGCGAGATCCTGCCTTACATGGACCGCGTCTGGAAGGTGCTTGACGACAAGCGCCGCGCGGGTGCGCGCATCCTGTTCGAGGGCGCGCAAGGCACGCTGCTCGATATCGACCACGGCACCTATCCCTTCGTCACCTCATCCAACACCGTGGCAGGGCAAGCGGCCGCCGGCTCCGGCACCGGCCCCGGCGCGATCGGCTATGTGCTCGGCATCACCAAGGCCTATACGACGCGCGTCGGCGAAGGGCCGTTCCCGACCGAGCAGAAGAATGAGGTCGGCGAGTTCCTCGGCACGCGCGGCCACGAATTCGGCGTCGTCACCGGCCGCAAGCGCCGCTGCGGCTGGTTCGACGCCGTGCTGGTGCGCCAGGCGGTGGCCGTCAACGGCATCAAGGGCATCGCGCTCACCAAGCTCGACGTGCTCGACGGGCTGGACGAGATCAAGGTCTGCACCGGCTATCGCCTCGATGGCGAGTTGATCGACTATCTGCCGGCCAGCCAGGGCGCCCAGTCGCGCGTCGAGCCGGTCTATGAGACGCTCGAAGGCTGGAAGGGAACGACGGCCGGCGCCAGGAGCTGGAACGATCTGCCGGCGCAAGCCGTCAAATATGTCCGCCACATCGAGGAGCTGATCGGCGCCCCGGTTGCACTGCTTTCCACCAGCCCGGAGCGGGACGACACGATACTTGTGACCGATCCGTTTCAAGACTAGTTTCACAGCGCTTCCAGGCGCTACGGCTGATTTGCGGCCGGCCCGGGAAAGAATTGCAGGTCGACTGACGCATGGCAGATTTCGTTGGTGTTCTGAAAAAACAGCTTGCGAAGCACAGCGAGCCCTCGCCCGAGTTGCGCAAGCGGATTTACGAGAATGCTCGTGAGATGCTGGCGAAGAAACTCGCGAACTATTCTCCGCCGTTGTCGGCCGAGGTCATCAGCAAGCAGAAACGTTCGCTCGAAGATGCCGTCGCCAGCGTCGAGCGCGAGTATGCCAAGCCTGCTCCGGCGCCCAAGCCGGCTCCAGCGGAAGATCCCCTGGCGGAGCTGGAACATATTTTTTCCTCGATCGACCGCAACAAGAACCAGCCGAGCCACGTCCGGCAGCCGTCGGTGGCGAAGCCCGAACCTGCCAAGCCGGAGCCCTTCAAGCCGGAGCCCTTCAAGACGGCGCCCGCACCGGCGCCGGTGAAGGCGGAACCGAGCTGGCAAGGCGCAGCAAAGACGGAACCAAGCTGGCAAGGGGCAACGAAGACTGAGCCCGGCGGCTGGCATAAGGTGCCCGCGGCACCGCCGCCCATGCCCTCGCCGCGCGAGGACGATGTCGGCCTGCCCGGGATGAACGCCGCCGAACCGGACGAGGACAGCGATGTCTTTGCCAATGACGAGCAGCCGGCCGATACTTTCCAGCGGCTGCGGCCTGCGCCGCGCAAGCGCAGCTATGGCGGGTTGATTGCTGCCGTTGTCGCATTGCTGGTGCTGGCCGGCGGCGGGTACGGTGTTTGGATGAACAAGGATGCGTTCAGCTCCATGCTCGGCTTGAAGGGCGGCAGCAGCCAGACCGTCTCGACCGAGCCTCTGGTCAAGCCTGCCGCCCCGACAAAGCCGACCGCCGAGACGGCGGCCGCGCCGCCGGCTGCGGGCAATAACGCGGCTGCAGCCAATGAACCGGCCGAAACAGCGAAATTCACCCAGCGGCTGACGCCCGAGGGCAAGGAAGTAGATCCTGGTCCGGCCGGCGGCCAGAGCACCATCGGCGAGGGCGAATCCGTCGCCGCGCTGACCACGCCGCCGCCAGCCGCGCCTGGGATGACGCCGCCGCCCGCCGCCGGCACGCCGCCCGCCGCGCCAACTCCGGCCGCGACCCCGCCCGCCGCCGACACTCCGCAGGCTGCGCAAACGCCGCCCGCGAGCCCGCCTGCCGGGACGACGCCGTCAGCGCCCGCCGGTGCCGCCGCCAATCCGCCCGCGCCGGCCGCCGGGACCACGCCTCCGGCCGCGGCGGCCACTCCGCCTGCCGCTGGCACAACGCCGCCACCTGCGTCCGGGACTGCGCCTGCGACGGCCCAAGCGACCGTGCCGGTCGGCCAGAAAGCGATCTTCTATGAGGAGCGCACCAGCACGCAGCAGGGAACCGCCGAGCCCGGCAGCATCGTCTGGTCGCTGGTGCAGGAATCGCCGGGCGGCGACCTGCCGCCGGAGCCGGCCATCCGCGCCGAGGCGACGATACCCGGCAAGGACATCCAGCTGCGCATGACCATCCGGCGCAATACCGACCAGACGCTGCCGGCCAGCCACATAATCGAGATGATCTTCCTGACGCCGGAAGGGTTTGACGGCGGCGGCGTCGACAACATCCTGCGCATCGCCATGAAGAGCTCGGAACAGGACGCCGGCAGCCCGCTGATCGGCATCCCGGCCAAGATCGCCGACGGCTTCTTCCTCGTCGCCCTCAACGACACCAAGGCCGACGAGGACGCCAACCTGACGCTGCTCAGGGGGCAGGCCTGGATCGACGTGCCGGTGGTCTACAAGACCGGACGCCGTGCCCTGCTCACCATGGAAAAGGGCATTCCGGGCGAGAAGGTGTTCGATGAGGCGCTGAAGGCCTGGGCGACGAAGACGTCCGGTTGAGGCCGAGCGGCTCAGAAGCCCTGAAACAGCATGTCGAGCGCTGCAACGATCTCGTCGTGATGCTTCGCGAGGTTGAAACGGTTTTCCCCGAGTTCCGTCGCAGCCACCGTAGCGATCAGATGGGTGGCCATGACCAGCTTGCGTCCATTGATTTCGAAGACCGGATGCAGCTTCCGCATTGGGGGCGGCGCCGACGCGAGGGGCAAAAGCGGAACGACGACGCGCGTCTTGAAATTGTCGAGCAGGTCGGATTGAACCTCGAGGAGGTAGCCGCCTTCGATGCCGCTGGCGGCAAAGGCGTCATAGCGCGCCATCAGAACTGCCTATGCTCCTTGAGCGGAACGCCGTACGTGTCGACATACTCGTTCCAGGCATCCATGGTGGCGCGGTTTTCGAGCTTCCACAGCCGCGTTTTCTCGGCTGCCACGGCTTCTGCGATCCCGGCTTCGGCGGCACGAGATACATTCACGTTGAGCCCCTTGGCTTCCTTCATGAGCTGTGAATCGATCGATAGATTTGCCGGCTGGCGGACCGCATTTGCGGCAATCTTGCGCATGATAGCCTCCGCAACATGCGTATAGAATATGCGCATCACGCGAGTGCTGCAATGGATAGCTTGGACCAGCGCGACCTTCGCGACCGGACCGGCATGGCAAATTCGCCCTCAAATGCTATAGTCGCGGAAGCGGCAGGTCTGACCGGAGACGGCGATGACCAGTGCGAAGATCGACGTTCGTGAGCTGGGTGAAGCCGTTTTCCTGACCGATGGCGGCCTCGAGACCTCGCTTGTTTTTCTGGAAGGCCTCGATCTGCCCTCCTTCGCCGCCTTTCCGCTTCTTGGCGAGGAGGAGGGGCGGACGACGTTGGCCCGCTATTTCCGCCAGTATCTCGACATCGCCGACAAACACGGCGTCGGCTTCGTGCTCGATACTCCGACGTGGCGCGCCAATCCGGACTGGGGCGAAAAGCTCGGCTATTCGAAAGTCGCATTGTCGGGCATAGACATGCAGGCAGTGTCATGGACGCGGGCGCTGGCTGCGCCCTATGTTGCGCGTGGCATGACCGTGCTGGTCAATGGGGTGGTCGGGCCCCGTGGCGACGGCTACCACGTTGACACAGTCATGTCGCCCGCCGAGGCCGAGACCTATCACGGCGATCAGGTCAAGGCATTCCGCGATGCCAGCGCCGATATGGTCAGCGCCATTACGATGACCTATGCGCAGGAGGCTGCCGGAATAGCCTGTGCCGCGATGGCGGTGGGGCTCCCGTCGGTGATTTCGTTTACCGTCGAGACGGACGGACGCCTGCCTTCGGGGGAGAGCCTGAGAGACGCCATCGAGACCGTTGACGACGAAACGGACGGCGCCCCCGCATATTTCATGATCAACTGCGCGCATCCGAGCCATTTCGACGCCGTCCTTGCCGGCGACGGACGCTGGATCAGGCGCATTCGCGGCGTGCGGGCCAACGCCTCCGCCAAAAGCCATGCCGAGCTGGATGCGGCGACCGAACTCGATCCAGGCGATCCTGTCGACCTCGGCCGGCGCTACCGCGCCATGCGCGACCGCTTCGGCCAGATAGCCGTGCTTGGCGGCTGCTGCGGCACCGACAGACGCCATATCGCTGCGATCTGCGAGGCCTGCCTCTGAGGCTTGCCTATAGCGGCTAGCCTTCCATCTCCTCGCGCAGCATCTCCAACTCCAGCCACTCTTCCTCAAGTGAGGCCAGCGTGGTGCGCTCCTTGTCGAGCGCGGCGATGGTCTTCTGGAACGATGCGGGATCGCGCTCGTAGAAGGACGGGTCGGCGATATTGTTCTCCAGCCTTGAGATGGACGCGCTCACCGCCTCGATCTTCTTCGGCAGAGATTCCAGCGCGAACTTCTGCTTGAAGGAGAGCTTCTTGGCCGGGCTTTTAGCGCTGGTCTGTTCGGCCCTGGCCGTCGCTTCGTTCGCTTCAGCCTTCGGCCTTGCCTTGCGCTCCTCCAGCTTCGAGCCGCCGCGTTGCGCCAGCATGTCGGAATAGCCGCCGGCGTATTCGATCCAGCGTCCGGCGCCGTCGGGCGCGATCACGCTGGTGACGGTGCGGTCGAGGAAATCGCGGTCGTGACTGACCAGGACGACCGTTCCGGCAAAACCGGCGACCAGTTCCTGCAGCAGCTCCAGCGTCTCCATGTCGAGGTCGTTGGTCGGCTCGTCGAGCACCAAAAGGTTCGCCGGCCGCGCCAGCACCCGGGCCAGCAGCAGCCGCGCCCGCTCGCCGCCCGAAAGCTCTCGCACCGGCGTGCGCGCCTGCTCCGGCTTGAAAAGAAAATCCTTCATATAGGAGACGACGTGGCGCTGCTCGCCATTGACCACAAGGTTCTCGCCGCGCCCGTCGGTCAGGTAATTCGCCAGCGTCTCCTGCGGGTCGACGGCCTCGCGCTTCTGGTCGAGCGTTGCGATTTCCAGATTGACGCCAAGCCGCACAGTGCCGGCATCCGGCGCCAGCTCGCCGGTCAGCATCTTGAGAAGCGTCGTCTTGCCGACGCCGTTCGGGCCGACAAGGCCGACACGGTCGCCGCGCTGGATACGGGTCGAAAAGCCCTTGACCACGGTGAGGTCGCCAAAACTCTTCTCGATGCCTTTGGCTTCGATCACCAGCTTGCCGGATTCAGCGGCGTCGCTTGCCACCATCGTCGCCGAACCCTCGGCGCCGCGATGGCTGCGAAAACGCTGGCGCATGGCCTGCAGCTCGCCGAGCCGGCGCATGTTGCGCTTGCGCCTGGCGGTCACGCCATAGCGCAGCCAATGCTCCTCGCGCACGATCTGGCGGCCGAGCTTGTGCTGTTCGCGCTCTTCCTCTTCAAGCACCTGGTCGCGCCATTCCTCAAAATGCGCGAACCCCTTGTCCAGCCGGCGCGTCTGGCCGCGGTCGAGCCAGACGGTGGCGCGCGAGACGCGCTCGAGAAAGCGGCGGTCGTGCGAGATCAGGATCACGGCCGAGGAGGTGCGGGCAAGCTCTTCTTCCAGCCATTCGATGACCGACAGGTCGAGATGGTTGGTCGGCTCGTCGAGGAGCAGGATATCGGGCTCCGGCGCCATGACGCGGGCGAGTGCTGCGCGGCGCGCCTCGCCGCCGGAAAGGTCGTTCGGCCGCTCCTCGCCGGTCAGGCCGAGATGCTCCATCAGATAGGTGGCGCGATGCGGGTCGTCGGCCGGCCCGAGGCCGGCTTCGACATAGGCGCGCACGCTGGCGAAGCCATCCATATCGGGCATTTGCGGCAGGTAGCGCACCGTTGCCGAGGGCTGGCGGAATACTTCGCCGTCCTGCGGTTCGATCAGCCCCGCGACGATCTTGAGCAGCGTCGACTTGCCCGAACCGTTGCGGCCGACAAGCGCGATCTTCTCGCCGGCGGAGGCGCTCAGTGCCGCGCCGTCGAGCAGCGGCGTGCCGCCAAAAGTCAGTTTTATGCCATCCAGATTGAGAAGAGGCGGGGCCATGTCAGCTTTCGGGAAGAGGATAGGGGTGGGCGAGCAGCAGCGCCCGGCCACGCTCGAGCGCGATATGGAGCCGGCCCTTAACCTCATTTGATATGGTAAGCGAGGAGCCGAACGCCACCTCGACACCGTCCAGCGGCCATTTGGCGCCTGAGACCGTCAGGCCGGCGAGGTCGGAGAAGCCGAGCACCGAGAACAGCGTGCCCTCGGCGTAGTCGAAGCCGGCTTTGCCCGGCAGGATGGGCACGCCCTCCTGGGCGCCGCTGGTCAGCAGCACGGCCGTGCCCGCCTCGGCCAGCCGCACGCTTAGAGCCAAATGCAGAAAGGCATGATCGGCGCGCTTGCCGCCGAAGGCGCCGGCCAGCACCAGGCTGGTGGCGCCGCGCGCCAGCGCCTCGGCAATGGCGAGCTCGCCGTCGGTCATATCCTTCTCGGTCGGGAAAATCTTGCGCGGCACGGCGGCCAGATTCTCCGGCAGGCTCGCCGGCACCGAGTCGAAATCTCCGACCCAGAGCTCCGGCAGCAGGCCAAACATATCGGCATGGCCGATACCGGCATCGGCGGCGATAATGCGGGAGCCTTCGATCTGGCGATCGAGCCGAGGCGTGCGGACGAGATCGCCGCCAAGCAGGATGGTGAATGTGCCCATGGCCGTCGCCCTTACCAGCCCGGCCAACGAAACGGAAGCGGGCGCGTCCAAACGGAATCGCACTTCGCTACCGCGGTGAACCCTGATGGATGCCCAGGAAACTTCCGCTTGCGCGCCGCATCGGCCGGGCCTATGTCTCGAAATGCTCTAACGGGGTGCCGGACGCTGATTTTGCGAACCGGCTGAGAGGCACAAAGCCAACCCGCTGAACCTGATCCGGTTTGTACCGGCGGAGGGATTAGACGTTTCGGACCATCCGACGCCTCAATTCCTTTAACCGAACGAAGGAGGCGCCGATGCGCTCGCTATTGTCCAACCTTGTTCTTGCAGCCGGCCTTGTTTCGCTTTTGGCAGGCGGACCTGCCGAGGCGAAAGACAAGCTTACCGTCTACACCTACGAAAGCTTCACTGCCGAGTGGGGTCCCGGACCTGCGGTGAAGAAGGAGTTCGAGGCCGAATGCGGCTGCGATCTCGACTTCGTCTCCGTCGCCGACGGCGTGGCGCTGCTCAACCGCGTCAAGCTCGAAGGCGCCGGCACCAAGGCCGATATCGTGCTCGGCCTCGACACCAATCTCACCGCCGAGGCCAAGGCGAGCGGCTTGTTCGCGCCGCATGGCGCGGTGGCCGATGTGAATGTCCCCGGCGGTTGGAAAGACGACACCTTCGTGCCTTTCGACTACGGCTATTTCGCCGTCGTCTACGACACCGAAAAGCTGAAGAGGCCGCCGAAGAGCTTGAAGGAACTGGTCGAGGGCGCCGGCCCCGACAAGATCATCATCCAGGATCCGCGCACCTCGACGCCCGGCCTCGGCCTGCTTCTGTGGGTCAAGTCGGTCTATGGCGACAAGGCCCCGGAAGCCTGGGCCAAGCTGAAGCCGAAGGTGCTGACCGTGACGCCGGGCTGGAGCGAGGCCTATGGTCTGTTCACCAAGGGCGAGGCGCCGATGGTTCTCTCCTATACCACCTCGCCGGCCTATCACATGGTGGCCGAGAACACCGAGCGCTATCAGGCGGCGTCCTTCGATGAGGGCGAATATCTGCAGATCGAGGTCGCCGGCATCACCAAAACCGGCGCGAAGAACCCGCTGGCGGAAAAATTCATAGCCTTCATGACCGGTCCCAAGTTCCAGAACGTCATCCCGGAGACCAACTGGATGTTCCCGGCCGGCAAGACCGACAAGCCGCTCAACCCGGCCTTCGAAAAGCTGGTGAAGCCGACCAAAACCCTGCTGTTCAGCCCGGACGAGGTGGCGGCCAACCGCAAGGCCTGGGTGGATGAATGGCTGGCGGCGATGAGCAAGTAGGACGCAGGATGGCGCTTGAGCACCCCCCTCTGTCCGGCCGGCCATCTCCCCCGCAAAGGGGGAAATTCGCGGTCATCGGTGATTTCGCTAGCCGCCGACGGTGTAGGAAGAGCGGCAAAGCTGCCAATCTCCCTCCTAGAGAGGGAGATGTCCGGCAGGACAGAGGGGGGTGCGACGGAACGTGGCGTTCGCTAGCTCGAGCCAACGTGGTGCAGCGTGCAATCCACGCCGCGCCCTGACCCTCGCATCACCGCCGGCATCATCGCCCTTGTCGCCATCACTTTGCTCATCGGCGGCGCCTTCGCCGGCCTGATCCTCGAAGGCGCGAGCGGTCCGTCCAGCGCTGCCGCGGCCTTCGACAGCTATCTGCTCCGCGTCGCCCGCTTCACGCTTTGGCAGGCGCTGCTGTCGACATTGCTTTCGGTCTTGCCGGCAGTGTTCGTCGGCCGCGCCCTGTCCAGGCAAACGAACTTTCCCGGACGTCGCCTGATCCTGCAGTTGTTCACGGTGCCGCTGGCGCTGCCGGCCATCGTCGCCGCGCTCGGCGTGTTGGCGCTCTACGGCCATGCCGGTTATTTTGCCGGCATCCTCGGCACGTTCGGCGGTGGGGAATGGCCGGGCATTTACGGCCTCTCCGGCATCCTGGTCGCGCATGTCTTCTTCAACCTGCCATTGGCCACGCGCCTGTTCCTCGAGGCTCTCGGCACCGTGCCGGCCGACCAGTGGCGGCTGGCGAGCCAGCTCGGTATGGACGCTCGGTCGGCCTTCCGGCTGATCGAATGGCCGGCGCTGCGCACGGCGCTGCCGGGGGTCGCCGGGCTAGTCTTCATGCTGTGCATCACCTCCTTCACCATTGTACTCACGCTGGGCGGCGGGCCGGCGGCGACGACGCTGGAGGTCGCGATCTACCAGGCGCTGCGCTTCGATTTCGATCCCGCGCGGGCCGTAACACTAACGTTTCTGCAGATCCTGCTGACCTTCGTCGTGGTCGCTATGCTGACGCGACTCGGCGCCAACACGGCCGGCGATACGAATCTGCCGGTAGCGCCACGCCGCTACCTTGCGGCCAGCACCACCGAGGCCGTGTTGAATGCCGGCCTGATCGTGCTTGCGCTGCTGTTCGTCGCCGGACCGATGGCGGCGACCGTGCTCGCCGGGCTGGAGGCGGATCTTGGCCGGCTGGCCGGCGAGGACGCCGTGCGTCGGGCGACGCTCACCAGCGCCGGGCTCTCCTTTCTCTCGGCGCTGCTTTGCGTGATGCTGTCGCTGTCGCTGATTGCCGCCCGACGCGCACTGGCCCTGCGGCGCCGCGCGGGCGGCGCCATGTCGCTGCTCGAACACGCCGCCGACACCGGCGCCGGTTTCGTGCTGGTCGTGCCGCCGATCGTGATCGGCGCCGGCTGGTTCCTGGCTCTGCGCAACATCACCGATGTGTTCGCCATCGCACCTGTCATGGTCGTCGCGGTCAATGCGGTGATGGCGATGCCATTTGCCATTCGCGCCGTCCGCCCTGCCTATGACGCGGCGAGCGAGCGCCACGAGCGACTCTGCCTGGCGCTCGGCATTTCCGGCTGGAACCGGCTGCGGCTGGTCGACTGGCCGTCGCTGCGGCGGCCCTTGGCCACCGGCTTTGCGTTCGCCATGGCGCTGTCGCTCGGCGATCTCGGCGTTATCGCGCTGTTCGGCAGCGATTCGGTCCAGACCTTGCCCTATCTTCTACTCGCGCGCATGGGCAGCTACCGGACCGCCGACGCCGCGGGGCTGGCCTTGCTGCTCGGCCTCGTCTGCCTGATGCTGGTTGTCGCCGCCGACTGGCTGGGGCGGGAGGCAAAGGCATGACGAGGGATAATAATGGCATCGCGGCCACGAAGGGCCTGGCCGTCACGTTGGACGGCGTATCCTTCAGCTATGGCGAGGCATCCTTCCGGTTCGATGTCGAATTCGCCGCCGGCAGGATCACCGCCATCATGGGGCCGAGCGGTTCAGGCAAGTCGACGCTGCTCAATCTGGTGGCCGGCTTCGAATCACCCAATGCTGGCAAGGTGCTGATCGGCGGGATCGATGTCGACAATGCGCCGCCCTCGGCGCGGCCGGTGTCGATGGTGTTCCAGGAAAACAACCTGTTCGCCCATCTTTCGGTCGAGGGCAATGTCGGGCTTGGCCGCTCGCCATCGCTCAAGCTCACGGCCGACGACCACCGCGCGGTCGCGGAAGCGCTGGGGCGTGTCGGTCTCGCCGGCAAGGAAAAGCGGCTGCCGCGCGAGCTTTCCGGCGGCGAGCGGCAGCGCGTCGCGCTGGCGCGGGTGCTCATACGGGACCGTCCGGTGCTTCTGCTCGACGAGCCTTTCGCCTCGCTCGGCCCGGCGCTGCGCGAAGACATGCTCGATCTCATGGCCGGCATCCACGCCGAGCGACAGATGACCGTGCTTTTCGTCACGCACCAGCCGCAGGACGCGCGCCGCATCGGCCAGCGGATCGCGTTCGTCGACGAGGGCAGGGTCGCGGCAAGAGGGTCGGCCGCCGATTTCTTCGACGGTGCTGGACCGGAGGCCTTCCGGCGCTATATCGGCGATCGAGGCGGCAGCGTTGCCGGATGACAACACATTGCCCGGAAGCGGACATAATTTACGGCCAAACCGGTCGCGGGTGATCAGGCGTTTGCTTGCCTTGTCCGGGGGAGTGTGGCTAGGTCCGGCCATGCTGGTCCGAGTGGGCCGTGATTTGCCGAAAGATTACGAAAGGAAGCCGATCTGACGGCCGGCATCGAGAGAGTATGGACTAAGCCGCTGGCGCGATTTTTCGCGATGGCCGGCTTTGCCGTGGCGCTGGCGAGCTGCCAGATGTTCACGCCGCCGGACGTGCAGGAGTCCGGCTTCCAGCCCTCCGACAAGCCGATCACCGTCGACAATGTCGTCGCCAACGCCAGGCTGGCCGAAATGGCCAAAGCGCAGCATCCGCGGATTCTCGCCACCTATGGCGGCGAATATTCCGATCCGAAGCTCGAGCGCATGGTGGCCAAGGTCGTCGGCAATCTGACGGTGGTCTCGGCCAATCCGACCCAGACCTATCGCATCACCATCCTCAATTCGCCCAACGTCAACGCCTTCGCGCTGCCGGGCGGCTATCTCTATGTCACGCGCGGTCTGCTGGCGTTGGCAAATGATTCCTCCGAGCTTGCGGCCGTCATCGCGCATGAGATGGGCCACGTCACCGCCAATCACGGCCTGCAGCGACAGCAGCTTGAGGCTGAGGAAGGCTTGGCGACCAAGGTCGTCTCCGACGTGCTCGGCGACAGCCCCACCGCCAAGGCCGCGCTCATCCGCGGCAAGCTGAGGCTTGCGCAGTTTTCGCGCAACCAGGAACTGCAGGCCGACGCGATCGGCATCAAGTCGATCGGTGAAGCGGGCTATGACCCCTATGCGGCCGGCCGCTTCCTGCAGTCGATGTCGGCCTATACCGATTTCCGCTCGGTCAGCGGCGCCACGGATGCCAGCCTCGACTTCCTGGCCACGCATCCCAACACGCCGCAGCGCATCGAGCTGGCGCAGCGACTCGCCCGCAACTTCGGACCGCCCGGCGTCGGCACGCGCGACCGCGATGCCTTTCTCGCCGGCATAGACGGGCTGCTCTACGGCGACACGCCGGAAGAGGGCTATGTGCGCGGCCAGACCTTCCTGCATCCCGGCCTTGGCGTGTCGTTCTCAGTGCCTGAGGGTTTCGTCATCGACAATTCGGCCGCCGCCGTGACCGCGACCGGTCCGGGCGATATCGCCATCCGCTTCGATGGCGTGGCGATCGACAAGTCGGTGTCGCTCACCGACTATATCCGCAGCGGCTGGGTCGCCGGACTGGACGATGCCAGCGTGCGCCAGGAAACGGTCAACGGCAACGAGGCGGCGATGGCGCATGCCAGTGCGCAAGGCTGGCAGTTCGATATCGCGGTCATCCGGGCCGGCGGACAGGTCTACCGGCTGCTGACTGCGGCACCCTCGGCCAGCACCGCGCTGGAGCCCGTCGCGCGCTCCGTCAGCGGATCCTTCCGCACGTTGAGCGCGGCCGAGAAGGCGGCGCTGAAGCCGCTGCATATCCGAGTAGTCACTGTGCAGCCCGGCCAGAACATGGGCACGCTTGCCGCTCAGATGGTCGGCGTCGACCGCAAGCTCGACCTGTTCCGGGTGCTCAACGCAATGTCGCCGGGCGCGAGTGTGTCGGCCGGCGACAAGGTCAAGATCGTCACCGACAAGTAGGGTCAGCATCCCCGCTTAGTGCTTCCGCAACGGATCAGCCGCGCGCTTCTGTTCGGCGGGCGCGCGGCTGCCGCAGCAATCAGAGCCCGCCACTGCTGCCGCCCTCACCACTTTGGCCGCCGCCGCTGGGCCCGGAATGATCGCCGCCACTGCCGCGCCAGGGCGCCGGTCCGGTATCGGTCTGCAGTGGTTTGACCACTGTCGGGACTGTCACCGTCGGCGTCTTCGGCGCGGGTGTGCGGACAACCTTTACCTTGGTGACTATTTTCGTCACGACTTTGGGCTTGCACACTGCGACCGTTAAGGCGCTGCGCGCGGGAAGGCCGAGAATGCTCATCGAATATGCCTCTTGCCGCTCGATGCCGGCTTTGAGGAAAGCCAAGGCGCGGGCCTCATCGGCGGGCACGCCGTTGCGGCCATCCTTGAAGATCACGGCGAGATCGTTCATCGCGTTGACGTGCCCCATGGCCGCCGCCTTGAGCAGCAGGTCCAATCCCTTGCCGGTATTCTGCTCGACGTCGACACCATTGAACAAGGCTCGCCCCCAAGCAGCCATAGCGTAGGGGTCTCCCTTGTCGGATGCTTCTGAATAGAAGCTGATCGCTTTCGCGGAGTCCGCGGCCGGTCCTATTCCGGACGAAGCGATATGGCCGAGCTCGAACATGGCGCGGACATGCCCCCTGTCGGCAGCCTCCTGGATAGCTTTCCTGGCCTCGTCGACCTTGCCGGACGCCAGCAGCGCCCGCCCAAGCTCATAGCGAAACCGGGCGACATCGGGGTAGGCCTTCACCGCCGCCTCGCAGGCCTCCGCGGCCTCGCCGGCGATCTCGTTCTGCAAACGGCCGGGCGCGACGCCCTGCAGGTCGAGCGGTGCGCCCGCCGCCTGGTCGCAGGGGTCGACGCTCGGCGACAGCTTCATCATCGCTGCCTTGGACGCGTTGCCGTCGCGGATTTGGAAGCCAATCTCGACCGGAGCAGCTGAGCCGATCTGCGGCTCGTAACGCAAATTATCGATTTCACCGGCCCTCAGGCTGGAATCCGGAGACAGGGTCCTGTCCGGCAGCGACAGCGTTCCCGTTGCCGGATAGCTTGCAAGCTTCAGGCTCATCGCGGGATCGTTGCTCGGGAAATCGAGCTTCAGCGGAACCGGACCGACGCCAACCGGGATGCTGATATCGCGATTTCCGATCGCCTCGGCGGCGCCGGTGAGGTGGATGCCGCTCTCCGGATCCGGCTGCTCCTGCTTGGCCGTGACCTCCTGACCCTCGGCGTCATCGTGGCGCATCAGCACCACCTCGTCGACCAGCGAGGAATTCTCCCACGGAACCTGCTTGCCGTTGGTGGCTTTGACCACGTCGCGGCGAACGGCCGCCATCACCGTGCGGATTTCCTGGTTGGGCGCCAGTGCATGGCGCGAAAAGGCAGATGAGAACGGGCTGAGGGCACCGCGCCCGTCATAGGCGACCGCGCCCGGCTCCGTGGCGAAGGCAATCAGCGTGTTCAGCGAGCTCTTCACCTGCGCAAGGCCGGCGTCGCCCGCGACGATCAGCTGGTCCCTCAGCCAGTAATCCTGGCGGGGGAAAGGATTGTTGCGGCAGGCGTCGAGGATGATCACCTGGATCTTCGCTTTCGAGCGCAATTGCTCCAGAACGTCGTCGAGCTTGATCGCCTGGACCTCGATGTCGGCGGCATCCTTCAGCGAGGCATCGACGGGGATCAGGAAATTCTCGCCGCCGATCTGAAAACCGTGGCCGGAATAGTAGACGACGGCCAGATCCGCACCGTCCGCCGCGGCGAGATAGTTGCGGAACCGCTCCTCGAACTGAAGCTTGGTCAAGTCCTTGGCCACGAACACGTCGAAGCCGGCCAGCCGGAACGTGTTCGCGACGTCCTGAGCATCCTTGTCCGGGTTTTTGAGAGCCGGAATATTTCGGTATTCGGCATTGCCGATGACCAAGGCAACCCTTCGATCGGCGTGAGCCTCGAACGCGGTGAAGCACACGAGAACCAAGGCTGCAAGGAACGCGCAGCATCGCAGCATGGCAAACCCCCATCCGCTAAAGTTGGTGCAGTCAGGAAGACAGTTTACGCCGCGAGGGTCTGTTAAAGAATTCACAATCCATGGCTACGGATGCAGAAAAGCCGCCGGGACCTGATGGCCTCCCGACGACTTCGAGTCGCTGCCTTGGCTTTCAGGCGGCTTCCGCCAGGAATTCGGGGTTCTGCTTCACCAGCGCCGCCCGCAGCTTTTCCATGGCGCGGGCTTCGATCTGGCGGACGCGTTCCTTGGAGATGCCGAGCGCCTCGCCAAGCGATTCCAGGGTGGCGCCGTCGTCGCTCAGGCGGCGCTCCTCGATGATGCGCAGCTCGCGCGCATTGAGCGCGCCGAGCGCGCTCTTCAGCCAGACCGCGCGGCGCTCGACGTCGATAGTTTCGCCGACGACCTCGTCGGGAAGCGGATCCTCCGAGACCAGGAAATCCATCCGCTCGGCGGCGCCGTTCTCGTCGGCAAGCGGGGTGTTGAGCGAGCTGTCGGGGGCCGAAAGACGCGAATCCATCATCGCCACGTCGGCTTCCGGCACGCCGAGCGCGGCCGAAACCTCACGGTACAGGGAGGCATTGGAGAGCGGCTCGGCGCCGTTGGCAAGCCGCGCGCGCAGCCGCCTCAGATTGAAGAACAGGGCCTTCTGCGCGGAGCTGGTGCCGCCGCGCACGATCGACCAGTTGCGCAGGATATAGTCCTGCATCGAGGCGCGGATCCACCAGGTGGCATAGGTGGAGAAACGCACTTCTCGGGCGGGCTCGAAGCGGGCAGCCGCCTCCAGCAGGCCGACATGGCCTTCCTGAATGAGGTCGCCGAGCGGCAAACCGTAGTGGCGGAATTTGGAAGCCATCGAAATCACCAGCCGCATATGGGCGACGGTGATCAGATGCAGCGCGTCCTGATCCTTTTTTTCCCTCCAGCGTATGGCCAGGAGATGCTCCTCGTCGCGCTCGAGATAGGGAGCCTTCATTGCCGCCCGGACCAGTGTCCGTCCTGCCACATCCTCGATCATGCCGGCTCCTTTTGGCGGTCGTTGCACTGGATGACGGTTGAAATGACGTCGCAGCGCCCTACAACAGCCAGCAACGTGCCAGAAGCGCGAATGGTTCCGTAGTGCCGGCGGATGCATATGCCTGCCGAAAACGTTTCTGTTATCGATCCGTGAGGCTTGGCTTGGCGGATTTTTCGCTGGTTTTGAGAACTGGATTTCTGGAACGGTCGATTTTTGAAATCTGGTTCCTTATTTCTCGAGCTTCCATCTGCCAGTTTGCGGCTCTCACCATGCGCCGGGGCACCGGTCAAAACGGGATCACAGAAAAATGAAATGGCTCAAATCGCTTCTCGTCGCCGGAACGCTGCAGGTTCTGGCAGTCACAGCCGGTCATGCCGGCGCCAATCTCGACCAGATCAAGCAGGCGGGCGTGATCAAGGTCGGCACGGAGGGCACCTACGCGCCTTTCACCTATCATGACGAATCCGGCGCCCTGGTCGGCTTCGACGTGGAGATCGCCAAGGCGATCGCCGAGAAGCTCGGCGTCAAGGTGCAGTTTCTCGAGGGCAAGTGGGATGGCCTGATCGCGGGGCTCGACGCCAACCGCTACGACGCCGTCATCAACGAGGTCGGCATCACCGACGCACGCAAGGCCAAGTATGATTTCTCCGATCCCTACATCGCCTCCAAGGCGGTGCTGATCGTGCGCGGCGACAACAGCGACATCAAGACATTCGCGGATCTCAAGGGCAAGAAGGCGGCGCAGTCGCTGACCTCGAATTTCGGCAAGCTCGCCGAGAAGAACGGCGCCGAATTGGTCGGCACCGACGGCTTCGACCAGTCGATCCAGCTGCTGCTCACCGGTCGCGCCGACGCCACCATCAACGACAGCCTGTCCTTCCTCGATTTCAAGAAGCACAAGCCCGACGCCAATGTGAAGATCGCCGCGCAGGAAGAGAATGCCGATTATTCCGGTGTCATCGTGCGCAAGGGCGATCCGGAACTGGTGGCGGCGATCAACAAGGCGCTGGCCGACATCAAGGCCGACGGCACCTACAAGAAGATTGCCGACACATATTTCGGCCAGGACGTCTCGCAGTAAGCCCAATCATCCCTTTTGCTTGAGTTCCGGCGGGCCGTCTTTGACGGCCCGCCGATTTTTACCTGATAGTCGCTCGGCATGCGGCCAGAGGGTCGCAGCGTCCGGAAAGGAGAAGGGCTCCGTGCCGCACTGGTTGCAATTGATGCTGGAGTCGCTGCCGACGCTGCTATGGGCGGCACTGATCTTCACCGTGCCGCTGACGCTGCTGTCCTTCGCCTTGGGGCTTATGGCCGGATTGGTGACGGCGCTGATCAGGCTGTTCGGCCCGAAACCGCTGGTCGCGCTTGTGCGCTTCTATGTCTGGATCTTTCGCGGCACGCCGCTCCTGGTGCAGCTCTTCCTGATCTTCTACGGCCTGCCGTCGGTGGGCATCCTGCTCGATGCCTTTCCCGCAGCGTTGATCGGCTTCACGCTCAATATCGGCGCCTACACGTCGGAGATCATCCGCGCCGTCATCGGCTCGGTGCCGAAAGGGCAGTGGGAGGCCTCCTATTCGATCGACATGACCTGGAGCCAGGCGATGCGGCGCACGATCCTTCCGCAAGCGGGCCGCGTCGCGGTGCCGCCGCTCTCCAATACGTTCATATCGCTGGTCAAGGACACCTCGCTCGCGGCGGCAATAACGGTGCCCGAAATGTTCCAGGCTGCGCAGCGCATCGTCGCCACCACCTACGAGCCGCTGATCCTCTATGTCGAGGCGGCGGCGCTCTATCTGGCGATGAGCTCGGTGCTGTCGGCGCTGCAGGCGCGGCTGGAGGTGCGGCTCAACCGCTATGGCGGCTTCCTGGAGGCCAATGCATGATCGGCCTTACCAACATCGAGAAGCGCTTCGGCGACAATCTTGTCCTGAAAGGTGTCACCGTCAGCATCGACGAAGGCAGTGTCACGGCGCTGGTCGGGCCTTCGGGCGGCGGAAAAAGCACGCTCTTGCGCTGCATCAACCTCTTGGAAATTCCGACCTCGGGCACTTTGCGCATCGGCGACGAGACGCTGGAATTTCGGCCGGGCGCCAAGGTACCGGCGGCGGACATTCAGCGCGTGCGGCTGCAGACCGGCATGGTGTTTCAGAACTTTCAGCTCTTTCCGCATCGCACGGCGATCGAGAATGTCATGGAAGGGCTGGTGACGGTGCTGAAATGGCCGCAGGCGCGGGCGCGCGAGCGGGCGATGGCGCTGCTCGAGAAGGTCGGCATGGCGCATAAGGCCGATGCTTGGCCGGCGACTCTGTCAGGTGGCCAGCAGCAGCGCGTTGCGATCGCCCGGGCGCTGGCGCCGTCGCCGCGCGTGCTGCTTTGCGACGAACCGACCTCGGCGCTCGATCCGGAGCTGGCGCAGGAAGTGGTCGACGTGCTGGGTCAGCTGGCCCGCGAGGGCACCACCATGGTGATGGCCACGCATGATCTGAGACTTGCCTCCAAGATCGCGCAGGAGGTCGTGTTCCTCGATGCCGGCTCGATCGTCGAGAAGGGCCCGGCTTCGATCGTGTTCGACAATCCCGAGCGCGAGCGGACTAAGCGCTTCATCGCCTCGCTGCGGCAGGAGGAAGCGCGGAAGGAAGCCGGCGACGGGGGATCAGGTACGATTTCTTCATAAGTTGGCGCTGCCCCTCGTTGCCCTGCCGGGCATTTCTCCGCGGATAGTGACGGGAGAAAGGACGCTTTCATCATTCGCCAATCGCCAACGTTTCAAGAATGGGCGCCAACGACGCCGTCATCTTCCTTCTCCCCGTTCACTACGGGGAGAAGGTGCCGGCAGGCGGATGAGGGCAGCGTCGACCTTCCGATATTGCGCGCAACAAAAAACCCGGCGCCAGGCCGGGTTCTTCGTTCTTCGGCAGGCGAAAGCTCAGGCAGCTTCTTCCTGCTCGGCTTCCTCGTTGTCGGCCTTGGCGCCGCGCTTCGGACCCTTGTTGAGGTTGACCTCGATGAGGCGAACCGCCTCGGTCTCCGACATGCGGTTGACGGCGGCGATCTCGCGAGCCATGCGGTCGAGTGCGGCTTCGTAGAGCTGGCGCTCGGAATAGGACTGCTCCGGCTGGTTGTCAGCGCGATAGAGGTCGCGCACCACTTCCGAGATCGAGATCAGGTCGCCGGAATTGATCTTGGCATCATATTCCTGCGCGCGGCGCGACCACATCGTGCGCTTGATGCGGGCGCGGCCCTGCACGACCTTCAGCGCGCGATCGACATAATCCTCTTCCGAGAGCTTGCGCATGCCGATAGAGGTCGCCTTGGCGACCGGCACCTTAAGCCGCATCTTGTCCTTCTGGAAATCGATGACGAACAGCTCCAGCTTGTGACCCGCGACTTCCTGCTCGTCGATGGCCACGATCTGGCCGACGCCATGCGCCGGATAAACGATAAACTCACCGGTCTTGAACCCGTGACGGGCCGCGGTGGACTTCTTCTGCGGGGTGATCGTTGCCATTACGCCCTGAACTCCTTAGTTGTAGCGCCGGCATGGCGGCGCCGGCTGAACTCAGACGATCGGCGGAAGCCGATCTTTAGCCGCACAACAAGTGAACTCACCGGAATAAGCCGGGACCGACAAACCGCACGAATGCGATTGCCTGCCCCAGATCGCTCTGGTCCGGATTTGAAAAGTTCACCTTTCAGTGATTTGGGGCGTTAGCGCCATAAATCGACGTTGTGTCACCGGCATGTTTCGCGGATATAACACAAAAAGTCGGAAGAATCAAGGTTTTGCTGCATTCGCTAACGCCACGCGCCATCGCTGGCTGTCAAGACAGCAATTGTATCGGCTCTCTTACGTGGCGTCATGCCGGCTTGCCCGGCCCGGCCGTCAGTCGCCTTCGCCGGGCTCCGGCGAGAAATACTTCTCGAACTTCCCGGCCTCGCCGTCGAAGTTCTTGGCGTCGGCCGGCGGCTCTTTCTTGGCAGTGATGTTGGGCCATTTCTCCGCGTATTCGGAATTGACCTGCAACCATTTGTCGAGCCCGGACTCGGTGTCCGGCTTGATCGCGTCGGCCGGGCATTCCGGCTCGCACACGCCGCAGTCGATGCACTCGTCAGGATGGATGACGAGCATGTTCTCGCCTTCGTAGAAACAGTCGACCGGACAGACCTCGATGCAGTCCATGTATTTGCATTTTATGCAATTGTCGGTCACGACATAGGTCATCGCAGGCTCCGGGACGTCCCGTATTTGCTGGGCTTTTTTGGTGAGGTAACGCCTTTGCCCGCCGCTTGCAAGGGCAGGACTTCCCGCCTGAGCCGGCATCGCGGAAAGGAATTCCGCGCGCCTGCCGCGACGAGGTTCCGTCGTATCTTCTAGTCCTCGCCGAGCAGCCGGTCCGTCTGCCGCCGCTGCCGCTTGGTCGGACGGCCGGTGCCGGCCTCGCGCAGCGCCGGAATGGCGTCAGGAACCGCCTCGCCCTTGGGCGTCGGCGGCGGCGACATATCCTCGTAAAGCAGCCGCGCCTCGTCGGCAGGACCACGCCGGGCGCCAGGGCCAAGCACCTTCCAGACAAGGATTCGGCGGTCGAGCGTGATGGTCAGGACATCGCCGGCCTTGACCAGATCGGAGGCCTGCGCTGCTTTGTCGCGATTGATGCGGACGCGCCCGGCAACGACGAGCTTCGCCGCCAACGACCGGGATTTCACCGCACGCGAGAAGAACAGCCATTTGTCGATGCGCTGGCGGCCTTCTCCAACCATCGCGACCGGCCGAGGCTATTTCTTCAGCTGGTCGCGCAAGGCGGCGAGCTTGGCAAAGGGTGAATCCGGATCGAAGCGCTGCGGACGCTCCTCGCGCGGCTTGCTCTGGAAGGTCGGCTTGCTGCCGCCCGCGGCATTGCCTTTGCCGTCCTGCCTGTTGCCTTTCCAGTCCGGCCGGCCCTCGCGGCGGCCCCCCTCGTGGCGATCGGCACGTTCGCCCTGCGGCCTGCCTTCGCGCCGTTCGCCGCCTTCGCGTTCCGGTCTCGGCTTGAACTTCGAGCGGTCGAAGCGCGGCTTGCCGGCCCCGTCGCGCTGGTCGCGGCGGCCCTCACGGGCTGGCCGATCGCCGGCCTGGCCACCCGTGGCACCCGCCTGGCCATCGCCTGTCGCCTGGCCGTTGCGCGGACGATTGTCGCGGCGATTGTCATGGCGGTGGCGCGGGCGCGAATGGTCGAAGCGCGCCTGCCGCCACAGCAGGATCGGCTTCGGCTCTTCCGGCTCGGCGGGGGGCTCTGCGCCTTCACCGCTTTCGCCCTCGTGGAGAGCGCCGGCGTCGGCGGTGTTGGTGCCGTCTGCATCGTCGGCGCCGTCAGCCCCACCCGCGTCGCTTCCCGCCGCGACCTCCCCCATCGAGGTGGAGGCGTCGGCGCTTTCAGCCGACCCAAACGCTGCTGCAGCGTCCACCGCTGCGGCGGCCTCCACAGGCGGAGCCTCTTCCGCGACCGCAGCCGACGCTTCCGCCGGGTCTTTCGCGTCAGGCTCCCTCGCGGCTTCCGCGATGGCGTCGGCAGGAACTACAGCGGCAGCCGGCTCGGATCCCTCGATCGTTGCCTCTGCAACCCTGTCGGTTGCCACGGCGTCCGTCTCTGCCGCCTGTGCAGCACGCGCGGCCTCTTCCGCCGCAAGCTTCGCAGCGGAGGCCTCGCGGGCGGCATTGTCCAGCGCGTCGAGCTTGGCCTTCACCTCCGCCGCCGGCTTCGGTTCGGCGCGATAACCAAGGCCTTTGAGGATCTCTTCCATGTCGTCGGCGGTGGCGCCGAGGATCGACATCATCGGCGGCGTCACCATGAAGGCGTGGCCGTCATAGGCGCCGTCTGGTCGCTGGCCGAGACCGGGCTTCCAGTTGGTCGCGGGGCGAATGAGATCGGCCAGCCGCTCTAGGATATCGACGCGTACGGCGCGGCGGCCGAGATTGCGATAGCCGGCGAGCTTGTAGAACGTCTTGTCGAAAGCAGGATCGATCACCACCGAGGTGCGGCCCGATGCCAGCGCATGCACCACGTCGCCGAAGCCTGGCTTGTCCTTGCCGTCGCTCTTAAGCGCCCAGAGCAGCGTCACCAGCCCGGCAGGCGCCGGCTTGATCAGCGCCGGCACGAAGACGTGGTAGGCACCGAAGCGGACGCCAAGACGCCGCAGCGCCGCGCGGCCTTCCTGGTCGAGCGACTTCATTTCCTCGGCGATGTCGCGGCGGTTGATGAGGCCGAAATGCTCGACGAGCTGGAAGGCGATACCGCGCGCGATGCCGGTGAGCTGCTCGGCGTTCTTCAAATCGACCAGCGGCTTCAAGAGCGACTCGATCTGGAAATTGACGAAACGCTCGGCACGCGCCGCGACCTTGTCGCGGGCAGGGCCGGTGAGCTGCTCGTCGGCAAGCAGCACAAGGCGCGGCTTCAAGGCCTCGTCGCCGGCAACCAGGGTGCCGATCGGCGCGCCGATCCAGCGCAGGACACCGTCCGAGCCCAATGCCAGATCGCCGTTGGCGCAGGCGGCGAAGCGCTCGGCGCGCGCCTCGAACTCAGCCGCGAGCGCCTTCTGGGCAGCGGTGCGCACCGCCTTGGCGTCCTCGCCGCCGGCGCTCTGGTCGGCGGTGAAGCGGAATCCCTGCAGTTCGCCGACGTGATGGCCTTCGACGAGCACGGTTCCGGTTGGGCTGATTTCAGCTTCAGGCATGGTATTTTCTCTAAGGCGCCGCATGAGGACGGAAGTCCTGCGGTCTACGAAGCGTTTCGTCAACCGCTCATGCAACGCATCCGACAATCTGTCTTCGATTTCGCGCGTCTTTTCCTGCCAGTGTAGCTGATCGGCCAGCCAGCCCGGTCGGTTGGAGACGAAGGTCCAGGTGCGGATCTGGGCGATCCGGTGCGACAGCGTGTCGATATCACCATCCGTGGTGTCGGCCCGCCGCACCTGCTCGGCCATGTAATTCTCATCGACATGGCCATGGCGTGCAAGGTCCATGTAGATCGAGGCGATGAGGTCGGCATGCTGGGCGGGCGCGATCTTGCGGTAGTCCGGCAGCGCGCAGGCCTCCCACAGCAGCGCCACGCGCTCCCTGCCGGTGGCTAACGTCCTGATGTCCGCGTCGCGCGACAAATGTTCCAGCGCCTGAGCGTCGACCGCCGGCAATGCCCGGGTCAGCCCTTCGACCGGCGCGTTGGTCTCGATCGAGCGTTTCAGGGCATCGAGGCTGGCAAAATCGAAATCGGCGGTGCGCCACTGCAGCACCTTCACCGGGTCGAAATCGTGCGCCTCGATCTTCTTAACCAGATCCTCGTCGAACGGATCGACCTGGCCGGTGACGCCGAAGGTGCCGTCGCGCAGGTGTCGGCCAGCACGCCCCGCGATCTGGCCTAGCTCGGCGGCGGTCAGGTTGCGGTATTGGTAGCCGTCGAACTTGCGGTTCTGGGCGAAGGCGACGTGCTCGAGGTCGAGGTTCAGGCCCATGCCGATGGCATCGGTGGCGACGAGATAGTCGACGTCGCCCGACTGGAAGATCTCCACCTGGGCATTGCGGGTGCGGGGACTGAGCGCGCCGAGAACGACGGCAGCACCGCCCTGCTGGCGGCGGATCAATTCGGCGATGGCATAGACCTCGTCGGCGGAGAAGGCGACGATCGCCGTGCGCCGCGGCAGGCGGGTGAGCTTCTTCGAGCCGGCGTAGGCGAGATGCGACAGCCGCGGCCGCGTCACTACCGAGACGCCCTTCAGCAGGCGTTGCAGGATGCCGTGCATGGTGGCGGCGCCCAGAAGCAGCGTCTCCTGGCGGCCGCGCAGATGCAGGATGCGGTCGGTGAAGATGTGGCCGCGTTCGAGGTCGCCGGCGAGCTGCACCTCGTCGATGGCGACGAAGGCGGCATCGGTCTCTCGCGGCATCGCCTCCACGGTGCAGACGGAATATCTCGCGCTCGCCGGCACGATCTTCTCTTCGCCGGTGACCAGCGCCACCTTGCTGGCGCCGACCTTCTCGCAGACGCGTGTATAGACCTCGCGGGCAAGGAGCCTCAGCGGCAGACCGATGATGCCGGTGTCGTGCGCCACCATGCGCTCGATGGCGAGATGGGTCTTGCCGGTGTTGGTGGGGCCGAGCACGGCCGTCACGTCGCGGCCGGAAAGGATCAGCGGCTGGGAGGGTTTCGGCTGGATATTCATCGGCTCGGAAATGAGGCTTTCTGCCGCTTGTTGTCGGGGACGCGGCGGTGCCGCCGCGTGTGACAGGGCACACATAGGGATTTCAGACGCGAAGCGAAAGCGGAATGTTCCCATCAAGGGAAAGCGGAATGTTCCCATCAAGAGATGGCGCGACGACAGGCAAGGTCAAAATCCGCGGTTGATTAACCGTTGGAACGAGTCTGGAACGAATCGGCGACGAATCACTGACTCACTCTGATTCAGGTTTTGTTCACGGCTACATGTGGATTTTTTGGCCATGAGTCTCACCACATGCTGAATCTGTGAATTGGCCCGTTTCGTGCTTGGCTCGCGCTGGTGCCGGAGCGTCGTTAACCTTTGTGGGAGAGCGACCGCGACGGACTTGAGCGCGGCCGCGAACATTATGAAATGGTTGATCTTTCCTAATCGTCGTTAATCTTTTTCGCGCTGTTTCCGGCGTTGCCCGTTAACTTTTCGGCCAAAGCCGGAACGAATCGGCGACGAATCAGCGATCTGCAAAACTTCCTGTTTTGTTCACCCCTAGATATGGTGTTGTCCAAAGCTTGTGCACCGAAAATCCACAGCTTGTGAACCGGGTTTCCCACAGGGCGCGGGGAGGCCGTTAACTTTTGCGTGCCAAATTGAGGCATGCCCACCCGGTGCCGCCGCTGCGCAGACAAAAACAGGCGGCCCGTTTGCGGCGGGCCGTCTGCCATCGGTGTCAGAAGAGTTCAGGCCAGTAAGATCTCAGGCGAAATACTGGCCGCCATTGGCGCTTATCGTCGAGCCGGTGATGAAGCCTGCGTCTTCCGAGGCGAGGAAGACGACGCAGCGCGCAATCTCCTCCGGCTCGCCGAGACGGCCGACCGGGATCTGAGCGATGATCGATTCCCGCACTTTTTCCGGCACGGCCATGACCATGTCGGTGGCGATGTAGCCAGGGCAAACAACGTTGACGGTGATGCCGGCGCGGGAGCCTTCCTGGGCAAGCGCCTTGGTGAAGCCGATATCGCCGGCTTTCGAGGCCGAATAATTGACCTGGCCCATCTGGCCTTTCTGGCCGTTGATCGAGGAGATGGTGATGACGCGGCCGAACTTCCTATCGCGCATGCCGTTCCATAGCGGATGCGTCATGTTGAAGACGCCGGAAAGGTTGGTGTCGATGACCTCCTTCCACTGCTCGCGGGTCATCTTGTGGAACATGGTGTCGCGGGTGATGCCGGCATTGTTGACCAGCACCGAGACCGGACCGAGATCGGCCTCGACTTGGGCGATGCCGGCGGCGCAAGCGTCATAATCGGCGACCGACCATTTGTAGACGGGGATGCCGGTCTCGGCGTTGAATTTCTGGGCCGCCTCGTCATTGCCGGCATAGTTCGCGGCGACCGAATAGCCGGCATTCTTCAGGGCCACCGATATCGCCGCACCGATGCCGCGCGATCCGCCCGTGACGATTGCTACCTTGCTCATGCATTTCCTCCCTTTGGTCGGAAGAGCGAATAGGGAGTGGCGAATAGCGAGTAGAGATCCTATGTCCCGTGGCGCAACGCCATTTCCCCTATTCGCTACTCCCCATTCGCTATTCGCTCAGTTCGCCGTTCGCTCAGTTCAAGGCTTCCACACACATCGCAACGCCCATGCCGCCGCCGATGCAAAGCGTCGCCAGGCCCTTCTTTGCGCCGCGGCGACGCATCTCGTAGACCAGCGTGTTGAACACGCGGGCGCCCGAGGCGCCGATCGGATGGCCGATGGCGATGGCGCCGCCATTGACGTTGACGATCGAGGGATCCCAGCCCATGCCCTTGTTGACGGCGCAGGCCTGCGCGGCGAAGGCCTCGTTGGCCTCGACGAGATCGAGGTCCTTGGCCGACCAGCCGGCCTTCTCCAGCGCCCGCTTCGAGGCCGGGATCGGGCCGGTGCCCATGATCGCCGGATCGACGCCGGCGGTCGCCCAGGAGGCGATGCGGACCAGTGGGGTGATGCCGCGCCTGGCAGCCTCGGCCTCGGTCATCAGCAGCGCGCCGGCGGCGCCGTCATTGATGCCCGAAGCATTGGCGGCGGTGACGGTGCCGTCCTTGTCGAAGGCCGGCTTCAGCTTGGTCATGGCATCCAGCGTAGCGCCGTGGCGGATGTATTCGTCCTGGTCGACGATGGTGTCGCCCTTCTTGCCCTTGATGGTGACGGCGACGATCTCGTCCTTGAACTTACCGGCCTTCTGCGCCGCCTCGGCCTTGTTCTGCGAGGCCAGCGCGAACTCGTCCTGGACTTCGCGGGTGATCTGGAACTGACGAGCGACGTTCTCGGCGGTGTTGCCCATATGGTAGCCGTTGAAGGCATCCCATAGGCCGTCCTTGATCATGGTATCGATCATCTTGTAGTCGCCCATCTTGACGCCGGCGCGCAGGTGCTGGGCGTGCGGCGACAGCGACATCGATTCCTGGCCGCCGGCGACGATCACCTTGGCGTCGCCGGTGGCGATCTGCTGCATGCCGAGCGCAATGGCCCTCAAGCCCGAGCCGCAAACCTGGTTGAGGCCCCAAGCAGTCGTCTCCTTGGGCAGACCGGCATTGATGGAAGCCTGGCGGGCCGGGTTCTGGCCCTGAGCGGCGGTCAGCACCTGACCCAGGATGACTTCGTCCACCTCCGCCGGGTCGACCTTGGCCCGCGCGAGCAATTCCTTGATGACGACCGCGCCGAGCTCGTGCGCGGGCGTGGCGGCGAAACTGCCGTTGAAGGAGCCGACTGCTGTGCGGGCTGCGCTGGCGACGACGATTGAATTGGAAGCGGACATTTTCTTCTCCAGGCTTCGAGGTGTCGTTAGGCTATCCTTGGAGACTTTCTTGCCCGTTCAAGCACCTGAGTCAAACCGGAAATCGGCATGGCCGCCATGCGCGGCAAGCAAGTCGAGCGCTTATCGTGACGGCGTGGCCATCGCGCTGCAGCACAATTTGGCCCGCCCTTTCGGCATTAATTGATGCCGCACTGCACAAACCGCTTGGAATTGTGACGCTTTTGCGCATATCCTCGACAAATGGCGCAATCGTTACCGGCCGCTTACTGTGAACGCGCCGGTATCCTGGGGAGGATACGGATGGCCGCAAAAGACGACCCGATCGTCATCAAGAAATACGCCAACCGCCGGCTCTACAACACCGGCACCAGCACCTATGTCACGCTCGAAGATCTGGCCGAGATGGTCAAGAAGGGCGAAGAATTCACCGTGCAGGACGCCAAGACCGGCGACGACATCACGCATCCGGTGCTGACCCAGATCATCTTCGAGCTGGAGAACAAGGACGGGCAGAACATGCTGCCGATCCCGTTCCTGCGCCAGCTGATCTCCTTCTACGGCGACCAGATGCAGATGATCGTGCCGAGCTTCCTCGAACAGTCGATGATCGCCTTCTCCAAGGAGCAGGAGCGTTTCCGCGAGCAGCTGAAGGGCGCCTTCGGCAAGACGCCGATTGACATGATGAAGACGCCGATGAAGGCGCTGGAGGAACAGACGCGGCGCAACGTCGAGATGTTCCAGAACGCGATGCGCATGTTCACGCCGTTCCCGTCAGCCGGCCCCAATTCCGCGGCGCCCGCCGAGCCGTCGAAGAAGGACGAGAAATCCGACGACCTGCAGGAATTGAAGGCGCAGATCGCCGCCATGCAGCGCAAGCTCGACACCATGTCGTGATGGCTAGCCGTCAGGTGTTCCTGCAGGGCCGTCATAGCGGGCTCGCGGCCTGATCGGCCTGTTGCTCGTCACCTGCTCGATGGCATGCGCCGTCCAGCCGATGCTGCGACCGAGCGCGAACAGGCGAAAGGGCGCGTCGGCGGGGAGATTGAGGCTGCGCGTCAGCGCGGCCAGCGCGAAGTCGACATTCGGGCGCATGCCTGTCGCGGCAAGGACGGCGTCGCGCAGATGCAGCAGACCGTCAGCGATATCGAGGTCGGGCAGCAGAGCCTCGGCGCGCGGATCGCCTTCGGGGTAAAGCTGATGGCCGAAGCCGGGCAGCGGCCGGTCGTGGGCCAGCCAGCGCGCGATCGTCTCGTCCGGCCCGAGCCGCTCGGCATCCTCGACCAGCGCGATGGCCGCGGCGCCGGCGCCGCCATGACGCGGGCCGGTAAGGGCAGCGAGCCCGGCAAGCAGGCAGGCCACGATCGGCGCGCCGGTCGAAGCGGCGACGCGTGCGGCGAAGGTCGAGGCGTTGAGCTCGTGATCGGCCAAAAGCACCAGCGCCTTGCGGATGAGATCGGCACCGGCAGCGTCGACCGACCAGCCGCGCGCCAGCCTTTCATGCACCGGCTCCGCCCCCGGGCTTGCACCGAGTGACGTCGCGAGCACGCTGGTGGCGCTGGCGCCATCCTGCTGCAGCATGCCCGGCCTGCGGCCGAGCGAAGGCCGGCCAGCCGCGGCAAGCGCCGACAATCTTGCAAAGGCCGTCGGGGGGCCGCTCTCGCGAACGATCGAAGGCGTCAGCGATGCGAAGGATATCGCGGCGCCGGATGCCCAAAGCAGGCTTGCTGCCTCCTCCAGCGTCGCTGTCGCGGCAAGCGCAACGGCATCCTTGCCGCGATAAACGAGGCGGCCGTGCAGCACGGTCGAGATGGCGGTGGTGATCGCCGGCTCGCCCCAGGCGATGGCGCTTTCGGCGATCGCCTGGGGGCTGCGCCCGCGCTCCCGGCGGGTGGCGAGCGCGTCTATGTCGTCGGCGCGATACTGGCTGCGGCGCGGGTCGGTCCCGTCGGGACGCATGCCGATGCGGCCGCGGCTGACATAGGCGTAAAGCGTCTGCGGCCGGACCTTGAGCCGCGCCAGCGCTTCCTCCCGCGTCAGCCATTCGGACATGTCCGTTCCGCCTCATATTGATTCAGTTGATCAAGATTGATGCGTTGATTGTAGAGCATTAACTGCAGTGCAAAAAGGGTCAAGGAGACAGTCATGGCAAACGGGCTCGAAGATGTTGTGGCGGCGGAGACGGTGCTTTCCGATGTCGACGGCGCGGGCGGCCATCTCACCATCCGAGGCCATTCGTTGACGGAACTCGCCGGGCACTGGCGCTACGGCCAGGTGGTCCGCCTCTTGTTCGACGGGTTCTTTGACGAGCTTCCCGGCGACGACGAGCTGGAGAAGGCGATCGGCAATGCGCGTGTCGAGATTTTCGAACGGCTGCAGCCGATGCTCGCTGAACTTCCAGCGCTCGACGTCTACAGCGGTATGCGCGCCGGCATCGCCCTTCTGCCCGACGGCGAGTCGCTCGCCGACGCGCTCCGGCTGATCGCGGCGCCGGCGGTGCTAACTCCGGCCCTGCTGCGGCTCGGACGCGGCGAGAAGCCTCTGACTCCGGACGCACGCGCCGATCATGCCAACGACATGCTGCGAATGCTCTCCGGCACGCCGTCGCCGGCCCTTGCCAAGGCGCTCGATACGTATCTGGTGACAGTCTGCGACCATGGGCTCAATGCCTCGACCTTCGCAACGCGGGTGGTGGCGTCGACGCAGGCGGGCTTGACCTCGGCGATCCTGGCCGGGCTCGGCGCGCTCAAAGGCCCGCTGCATGGCGGCGCGCCGGGGCCGGTGATCGAGATGCTCGACGCGATCGAGGCGAGCGGCGACGCGGCCGCCTGGCTGCGAAACGAGATCGCGCGCGGCGAGCGCATCATGGGCTTCGGCCATCGCATCTACCGCGTGCGCGACCCACGTGCCGACGTGCTGAAAGCCGTCGTGCGGCGGCTGGGCACACGTTATGAGACCGGCAGCCGGCTGGCCTTCGCCGAGACGGTGGAACAGGCGGCACTCGACGTGCTCAGGGTCGCCAAGCCGCAACGCTCGATCCAGACCAATGTCGAATTCTATACCGCGCTCCTGCTCGAAGCCGCGGGCTTCCCGAAGGAGGCGTTCTCCAACGTCTTTGCCGCCGGCCGCGTCGCCGGCTGGATTGCGCATGCGCGCGAGCAGCAGGCGACCGGACGCCTGATCCGGCCGCAGTCGCGCTATGTCGGGCCGGTGCCCGATCTCGTCGCCTGACGCCGCGAGCAAACCCTAATGCAATACTCCGCGTCCGGCAGCGGACAGTTTTTTCATGAGCGAAATTTCACCCGATCACGCTTGTGTGCTCGTGTTCTTGCCTTGGTCCGTCCTTATATGCTGCGCTGCAACATAGGCTGACGGCAGCGGTCCCGCTCCAATGACGCAGGGGCAGGCCGGCACATCGAGACAAGGAACGCCATGGCGAAGAACGGCAAGGCGGGGGACAAGAAGAAGATCAACATCGCGCTTCAGGGCGGCGGTTCGCACGGCGCCTTCTCCTGGGGCGTGCTCGATCGTTTGCTCGAAGACGGGCGGCTTGAGATCGCTGCCGTGTCCGGCACCAGCGCCGGCGCGATGAATGCGGTGGCGCTGGCCGACGGCTTCGTGCGCGGCGGCGTCGAGGGCGCGCGCACAAAGCTCGATGATTTCTGGCGTGCTGTGGCCTCGAAGGGGCGGTTCAGCCCGGTGCAACGCATGCCGTGGGACGTGGTCTGGGGGAACTGGTCGATCGAGAACACGCCCGGCTATTTCTTCTTCGACACCATGTCGCGGGTCTTCTCGCCTTACGTCGCCAATCCGCTCGGCCTCAACCCGCTGCGCGATGTGGTCGAGAAGGAGATCGACTTCGGCAACGTGCACGCCTGCAAGTCGATGGAGCTCTTCATTTCGGCGACCAATGTCGAGACCGGGCAGCTGCGCGTCTTCTCGGATGGCGAGATCGACCTCGACACGGTGATGGCGTCGGCCTGCCTGCCGCAATTGTTCCGCGCCGTCGAGATCAAGGGCGTGCCCTATTGGGATGGCGGCTATGGCGGCAATCCGGCGCTCTATCCCTTCTTCAAGACTGCGGCGACCGAGGACGTGCTGCTCGTGCAGATCAATCCGGTGGTGCGCGAAGGCACGCCGAAGAGTGCCAACGAGATCCAGAACCGCATCGACGAGATCACCTTCAATGCCGGGCTGCTGCGCGAATTCCGCTCGATCGCCTTCGTCAAGGAACTGATCGCGGCGGGACGCCTGCCGCATGGCGAATACCGCGACATCCGCATGCACCGCATCGATGCCGACGAGGCTTTCAAGGATCTGTCGGCCTCGTCCAAGGTCAACGCCGAATGGGCCTTCCTCGCCTATCTGCGGGACCTTGGCCGCAGTGCGGCCAGCGACTGGCTGGAGGAAAACTACGACGCGGTCGGCAGCCGACCGACGCTCGACCTCTCGGGCGAGCTCGACGACGGCTTCAAGCCGATGCGCGGCCCGGCCCCGGGCCGGCGGGTCAAGGAATTCCTCGCCGCGCGCATCAAGCCAGAGTCAGCGCGCCGGCGAGCCTAGTTGCCCAACCCTGTCGCACGTTTCAGCAGGCGCTGAGGTTTCCCTTGCGGAACCGGCGATATGCTGGATTCACCTCCGTCGCGCGAGTAGTTTACCTCGACGTAAACGGGAGGCAGCGATGCTGCAGACCAGACAGAACTCTCTCGGGGTCAAGTTTGAGGCGCAGTGCAGGGCCTTCGAGAAGGACCCCTTTCCTGGCCTCGCAGTGCGCAAGGATCGGCTGAAGCGGCTGCTGGCGCTGACCGAAAAGCATGAAGCCGAGATCTGCACGGCGATCGACAGCGATTTCACTGGACGGGCGGCGCAGGAAACGCGGCTTGCGGAACTGTTCGTCGTTCGCGCCGGCATCAAGCACGCCATCCGGCATCTGCGCGGCTGGATGCGCGAGCGCCGCGTCGCCACCAGCCTGCCGTTCCTGCCGGGGCGCAACCGCCTTCTGCCGCAGCCGCTCGGGGTCGTCGGCATCGTCTCGCCCTGGAACTATCCGTTCCAGCTTGCCATCGCGCCGGCAACTGCCGCTCTAGCCGCCGGCAACCGGGTGCTGCTCAAGCCGTCCGAGCTGACGCCGAACTTTTCGGACCTGCTCGCCCGGTTGGTCGAAGAGCATTTTTCTTCCGACGAGATGAGCGTTGTGGTCGGCGATGCCGAAGTCGGCAAGACATTCGTGTCCATGCCTTTCGATCATCTCCTGTTCACCGGCTCCACCGCGGTCGGCCGGCAGGTGGCGCTGGCCGCGGCCGCCAATCTGACGCCGGTGACGCTCGAACTTGGCGGCAAGTCGCCGGCGATCTTCGATGCGTCGTGCAATCTCGACGCTGCGGTCGCGAGCGTCGCCTACGGCAAGCTCTTGAATGCGGGCCAGACCTGCATCGCACCCGACTATCTGATGGTCCCGCAAGGGCAAGGCGCGGCGATCGCCGCAAAACTTGCCGGCGCGATGACGCAGCTCTATCCGCGCCTGGGCGACAATCCCGACTACACGGCGATCGTCAGCGAACGGCACCAGCGGCGCCTGAGCGACATGGTCGCCGAGGCGCGCGAAAGCGGCGCCGATGTCACCGAGGTCAACCCGGCAAATGAAAGGCTTGGCGTGAGCGACCGCAAGATGGCGCCGGTCCTGGTCAGGAACGCCGGCGAGACTTTGCGGCTGATGCGCGAGGAAATCTTCGGGCCGGTGCTGCCGATCGTTGAATACGGCGCGGTAGATGGGGCAATCGATCACGTGAACCGCGGCGAGCGTCCGCTCGCCCTCTATTGGTTCGGCAAGAACAGCGCCAATCGCCAAAGGATCATGCGAGAAACCGTTGCCGGCGGCGTGACGATCAACGACAGCATGATGCATCTGGTGCAGGAACGGCAGCCATTCGGCGGCGTCGGCGAGAGCGGCATGGGCGCCTATCACGGCGAATGGGGTTTCCGCACCTTCAGCAAGGAAAAGCCGATCTTCGTCCAATCCAGGCTGAGTGCCGGGGCCCTGCTCAGGCCGCCTTATGGCCGCACATTCGAGCGGCTGTTCCGCTTGCTTAACCTGATCACCTGATCGGATTTATTTTCGGATTGGGCGCGTCCTCTGATTGCCCCATGCCAATGCGACATGTCATTTCGCAAAAAAATTCTTCATCATACTGACGCCTGCTGCCATTGAGTGTCCGATCGGCTGAAAAACCGGCCCCGATTGAGAAAAGCCAAGCAGTCCAGCATGTAAAACGCGGAAAAAACCAGCGCCCCAAGCTCGGCGGCGCAATAATCCATCAAAGTTTCTGACTGTTTTGCGCAACGGCTTTGCGGTAGAAGCGCGCTTCGCCGATCACGGCAAATTGAAGATGGCTCTGCGCGCCCCCATATCGGCCGCGCGCCCGGGGATCGAAACCGTCGACCTCGCCCAAGCCTGCAACGGAAAAAATGACGATGCCGAAAATCAGGTTTCACAAGCTTGCAGCCATTGCTGTGCTCATCGGATTCGCTGCCTGGATGGCAACGGGCGAGTTCTCGTCCGTGGGCAGCGCCGCCGATCACCAGAAGCAGGGAGAAGCAGGCAAAGCCGCCCAGTCCGGCGCCGAAAAGCCGAAGACGGCGGAGGCCGAGCCGAAGGGAGCATTGCGCACCGTCGCGGTGGTGACGCCGCCGCGCAAAACCTTCGCGCGGGCGATACGGATCTCGGGCCTGACCGAAGCCGACAAGCGCGCTGTGCTTGCTGTCCGCGTCGCCGGGGTCATCGACAAGCTGCCGGTCAAGCAGGGCGATCACGTCAAGACCGGCGACCTCGTTCTGATGCTTGCCGCCGAGGAGAAGCTCTCGAATGTCGACAATGCCAGGCAGCTGCTGGCGCAGCGCAAGGCCGAGCTCGACGCAGCCGAACGGCTGGCCAAGACCGGCAATCTGCCCAAGCTGCAGCTCGACACCGCTCGGTCGAACCTGACGGCGTCGCAGTCCATGCTGGAGACGGCGCAGGCCGAACTCGACCGCAACGAAGTGAAGGCGCCTTTCGACGGCGTCATCGACCGCGTGCCCGTCGAGCTCGGCAGCTCGGTGATGCAGGGCGGCGAGGTGGCCACCATCCTCAAGCTCGACCCGGTGATCGCGCGCGGCGAGATCAGCGAGCGCGACCTGCGCTACATCAAGATCGGCGACCACGCCAATGTGCGCCTTGTCAACGACCAGAAGGTTACCGGCACGGTGCGCTACATCAGCCGTGACGCCTCCTCGCAGACCCGCACCTTCCGTGTCGAGGTGGCCATCCCCAATGCCGACGGCTCCATCCCCGCCGGCATGACGGCCGAGATCACGCTCAGCGCCCAGCCGACCGATGCGGTCATGCTGCCACGCTCGGTGGTGACGCTGGGCGACAAGGGCGACCTCGGCATCCGCGCCGTCGGCAAGGACGACAAGGTGGCGTTCTTCCCGATCGACCTCGTCGACGACACGCCGAAGGGACTGGTGCTCGGCGGCATACCGCAGGACGCGCGCATCATCGTCGCCGGCCAGGAACTGGTGAAGGAAGGCGATCTGGTGAAGCCGGTCGAGGCCGACCAGGCAACCATCAACAAGCTGATCAGCGAAGCCTCCGCCGGCACGCAATAGCGCGGCCGCGCCGGCTCGGCCGGCGCCGCTGGCCAATGTCGCGGCTTCCAGGGAAACAGCAGGCATAAGTCATGGACATCGTCAGACTCGCCATTCACAACGCCCGCCTCACAATATCGGCGCTGATGTTCCTGCTTGTCGCGGGCTGGGTCGCCTATCAGTCGACGCCGAAGGAAGCGGAGCCGGACGTTCCAATTCCGATGATGTATGTCAGCCTGATCTACCAGGCCATTTCGCCGGAGGACTCAGAACGGCTGCTGCTCAGGCCGATGGAAAGCAAGCTCAAGAGCCTGAAGGGGCTTAAGGAGATGCGCTCGGCCGCCTTCCAGGGCGGCGGCTACGTGCTGGTCGAGTTCCAGCCGCAGACCAATCTGGCCACCGCGCTGCAGGACACGCGCAGCAAGGTGCAGGACGCCAAGGCCGACCTGCCGCAGGCGGCGGAGGAGCCGACCGTCACTGAAGTCAACGTCTCGGAATTCCCCGTTCTCGTCGTCACGCTTTCCGGCGACGTGCCGGAGCGCGTGCTCACGTCGGCGGCGCGCGAATTGCGTGATCGCATCGAGGAGGTGCCGGGCGTGCTCGAAGGCTCGCTGCAGGGCGCGCGCGACGATCTGGTTGAAGTCGTCATCGATCCCGTGAAGCTCTCCTCCTACGGACTCCAGCTCGATCAGGTCATCCAGGGCGTCGGCGCCTCCAACAGCCTGGTCGCGGCCGGCAATCTCGAAGGCTCCGAGGGCAAGTACGCCGTCAAGGTGCCGTCGCTGATCGAGACGCCCGAGGACGTCGCCAAGCTGCCGGTCGTCGCCACGCCCAATGCCGTGGTGCAGGCCAAGGACGTCGCCACCATCCGCTCCACCTTCAAGGACGCCGAGACGGTGACCCGCCTCGACGGCAAGCCGGCGATCGCCATCGAGGTGAAGAAGCGCATCGGCGCCAACCTGATCGACACGCTGAACCATGTTCGGGAAGTGTCCGACACCTTCATCAAGACGATGCCGGAAGGCATGCACGTCACCTACACGCAGGACAAGTCGGTCTTCGTCAACCAGCTTTTGGGCGACCTGCAGAACCATGTGATGATCGCGGTCATCCTGGTGTTCATCGTCATCCTCTACGCGCTGTCGGGACGCGCCTCGCTGCTCATCGGCCTTGCCATTCCGTCGTCCTTCCTGATCGGCATCCTGCTGCTTGCGATGATGGGCTACACGATCAACATGATCGTGCTGTTCAGCCTCATCCTGGCGGTCGGGATGCTGGTCGACGATGCCATCATCGTCACTGAATTCGCCGAGCGGCGCATGAGCGAGGGCATGCCGAAGGCCGATGCCTTCGCGCTAGCAGCCAAGCGCATGGCCGGCCCGGTGATCGCAGCGACAATGACGCGCATCGCCGCCTTCTCGCCGCTGCTCTTCTGGCCCGGCATCATCGGCGACTTCATGAAGTACATGCCGATCACGCTGATCGTGACGCTGTCGGCCTCGATGCTCTATGCGCTGGTCTTCGCGCCGACGCTCGGCGCCATCTTCGCCAAGGCGCCGGCGCATCACGAGGACAGCGATCGCGACGGCTGGTATATGGCTCTGGTCAAACAGGCGGTGCGTTTCCCGATCACCGTCATCCTGCTCACCGTAGGCCTGCTGGTCGGCGTCGGTTTCGCCTATTCGAAATACGGCGCCGGCGTCGAGTTCTTCCCCAGCGTCGAGCCGGATTACGGCCTGCTCTATGTGCATGCCCGCGGCAACCTTTCGCTGGCCGAAATGGACGCCGCAACCAAGACGGCGGAAAGCCGCCTGCTCGGCTGGCCCGGCGTTAAATCGGTCTATACGCGCGTCGGCAAGACGCAAGGCGGCGGCCAGGACATCCCGGAAGACGTGGTCGGGGTGATCCAGTACGAATTCGTCGACTGGCGCGAGCGCAAATCCGCCAACCAGATCCTCGACGATTTGCGTGGCGTCATGGCCGGCATTCCCGGGGTCGATGTCGAAGTGCGCGTGCCCGAGGCCGGCCCGCCGACCGGCAAGCCGATCCAGATTAGGCTTTCGGCCGCCGACCCGGCTGGGCTCGACGACAAGGCGCGCGCCGTCGCCGCGCGCATCGCCAAGATCCCCAACGTGATCGATGTTTCCGACGGCCTGCCGCCGCCCGGCGTCGACTGGGCGCTTGAGGTCGATCGCGCCAAGGCAGCGCAATACGGCATCAGCCCGACCTCGGTGGGCACGGTGGTGCAGCTGGTGACGAACGGTCTCAAGCTGTCGGAGTACCGGCCGGCCGGCGCCGACGACGCCGTCGACATTCGCCTGCGTCTGCCGGAAGACCGGCGCACGCTCTCGACGCTCGACGAGCTCAGGGTGCAGACCTCGCAAGGCTCGGTGCCGATCTCGAACTTCGTGGTCAGGAAGCCCGAGCCGACAGTCGGCGTCCTCAACCGCATCGATGGCGCGCGCACCGTGGTGGTGCAAGCCAATGTCAGCGCCGGCGCGCAAGTGGCAGCGGTGCAGGCGGAAGTCACCAAGGCCGTGGCCGACATGGATCTCGGCAGCGGCATACGCTGGAAGCTCGCTGGCTCCAACGAGGACAGCGCGGAAGCCAGCGCCTTCCTCAGCAAGGCTTTCGGCGCCGCGATCTTCCTGATCTTCCTGGTGCTGCTCGCGCAGTTCAACAAGTTCACCAGCGTGTGGCTTGTTCTCTCCTGCGTCGTCATGGCGACCATCGGCGTGTTCCTCGGGCTGCTTCTGACAGGGGAGGCCTTCGGCATCGTCATGTCGGGCATCGGCGTCATTGCGCTTGCCGGCGTGGTGGTGAACAACAACATCGTGCTCATCGACACCTATGACCGGCTGCGCGAGGAAGGCTGGGACAAGATGGATGCCGTGCTGCAGACCTGCCGCGAACGCGCCAGGCCCGTGGTGTTGACGGCGGTCTCGGCGATCCTCGGCGTGCTGCCGATCGCCTTCGGCCTCGGTCTCGAAATCTTCCATCACGAGACGACGATCAACGCGCCATCGACGCAATGGTGGATTTCGCTGTCGTCGGCGATCGTCTTCGGCCTGTCCTTCGCCACCTTGCTGACGCTGGTGGTGACGCCCTCGATGCTGATGGTGTTCACCCGCGCCAAGGTGAAGCCCGGCGCCCGGCGTGGCTGGTTCGGCCGCCTGTTCCGCCGCGGCAAGGGCGAGCTCTCGACAGGCGAGCCGGTAGCGGAAGCCAATGCCGAGCCGGCGGTCGCCTTCCCGAAAGCCGCCGAGTAGGGCGACTTCGCAACTCAGGTACATGGAAGCCGCTCGGGAACTACCGGGCGGCTTTTTGCATTGTTCCCTCGAAGTTCAACCAGACGGCGAGGGTTTTCAATGACGATCGGTACAATTCTCGTAATAATCCTGATCCTGATCCTGATCGGCGCCGTGCCGGCATGGCCGCACTCGCGGTCTTGGGGCTATGGGCCTTCGGGGATTGTGGGAGTCATTCTGGTAGTGTTGCTGATCCTGCTTTTGATGGGCAGGATCTGAACCGACGACGATTTGCGGCCGGGCCTTGAAGTCCGGCCGTTTTCATCTTGAGGTTGTTCTTTGCTCAGGCGGCCTGACGCATGGGCGCGACGGCTATGCCGAGGTCTTGCATGGCTTCCGCCACTGCTCGGGCGAGCGGGGTGTGCGGGATTTCGCCGATGACCTTTTCCAGGCGCGCTGACGCCAGCCGGTGCGGCTCGAAGCGCAGGTAGGACATCGAGACGATCTCGCGCCACATGGTTACGAACGGGCTGCCGGCGCGCAGCACCCACCAGGGCATGAAGGTGAGTTTCAGCTTGCGGCCGAGCGCCTTTTCGGCGGCGGCCTTGATGTCGAGATCGGTGACGGCGTGGCCGGGGAAATTGATGGCCTCGTAAAAGCCGAGCTTATCGAGATTGCGCGCCAGTGCGACAAAAGCCACCGCGAAGTCGGGCAGATAGGCCCATTCGTGCACGAGCTTGGCCGGGCCGGCGGCGGTGTAGACCCCCTTTTCCATCTTGGCGGCGACGACGAGATCGAACCAGCCGCCGCTGCCGGTGCCGCCGAAGAAGTCGCCGGCCCTAAGCAGAATGGTGCGCACGCGGCCCGCATCGGCTTCGCGACGGAAAAGCTCCTCCATGGCGACGCGGATGCGGCCCTTGTCGGTGGTAGGATGGAAAGGCGTTTCCTCGGTGATCACCTGCGGCATCGGCGAGCCGTAATTATAGACAGTGCCCGGGAAGAGATGCAGCGCGCCGTTGGCCCGACAGGCTGCCATGACGTTCTCGGCCATCGGCAGGCATTTGCCCCAGTCGGTATAGATCGGGTTCAAGCCATTGAAGATGATGTCGACGCCTTGCGTGGCGCGGATCAGCGACTGGCGGTCCAGCGCGTCGCCGGCGACGGCAATAGCGCCCTTAAGCTCGGCCGGCACCTTGCCGGTGCGGGTGACGGCGCGAACGTCAAAACCGGCGTCGATGAAGGCCTTGGCAACCACGCGTCCGAGCCGGCCATTGGCGCCCAGAATTGCGATCTTGGTCATTGTTCGTCTCCGTTTTTTGTGTTTGCCCGCTTAATTTGACCTCTTCAAAGCCGAATGGAAATTGACTAAGGCTGGCACTCTGTTATTCAAAAACGAATGAATGAATTCGACTGGAATCTGATCAAGAGCTTCGTCGCGGTGGCCGAGACCGGCAGCCTTTCGGCCGCCGCGCGCCAGCTCGCATCAAGCCAGCCCACGCTCGGCCGCCACATCGCCGACTTGGAGCAGGCGCTCGGCGTCACGCTGTTCCGGCGCGGGCGGCGCGGCTACGAACTGACGGAGGCAGGCAGCGCACTCTACGAGCGCGGAAAGGCAGTCAGCGAGCAGGCCAATGCATTCTCATTGCTTGCGCTGGGCTCGGTCGAGGCGATCGAGGGTACGGTGCGCATCGCTGCCTCGGAGGTGGTTGCGGCCTGCGTGCTGCCGCAGATCACGGCGCGCCTTGGCGAGGAAGAGCCGGGCATCGAGGTCGAGATCGTCGCTTCCAACCAGGTCGAGAACCTGCTGCGGCGCGACGCCGACATCGCCATCCGCATGGTCAGGCCGGCGCAGAACGAGCTGATGGCGCGCAAGGTCACGGATATCGCGCTCTGCATATGTGCTGCGAAATCCTATCTCGACCGGCATGGACGCCCGCAGAAGCCGAGCGATCTCGTCGACCATCCTTTGGTCGGATTCGACCGCAGCGATGAGATCGTTCGCGGCCTTACCGCGTTTGGCATCCCGGTCAGCCGCAGCAACTTCCGCTTCAGGACCGACAACCAGATCGTGCTGTGGGAAGCGGTGCGGGCCGGCAATGGCATCGGCATCGGCCAGGAGCCGCTCGCTAGCCGCGATCCTCGACTGGAGAAGCTGTTGCCGGAGGTTCCCTTGCCCGTGCTGCCGGTGTGGCTTGCGATGCACCGTGACGTGCGCACCAGCATGCGGATCCGCCGCGTGGCGGATTTCCTGCATGAAGAGCTGAAGCGCTACTCCGCCGGCGCAGGCTCGGCGGCGAATTCGGCGCGGTGAGCGAGGTTCGCCATCAAGAGCACGATGACCAGCAGGCCGGAAAGCGCGACGAAGATCGGGCCGAAGCTCGATTGCTCGGCGACGAAGCCGATCGCCGACGGCGCCACCAGGATTCCTGAATAGCCCATGGTGGTGACGACGCTCATGCCGGTGCCGGAAGACAAGCCTTCCTGGTTGCCGCCGGCCGAAAACAGGATCGGCACCATATTGGCGATGCCGAAACCGCAGAAGGCGAAAGCGGCAATGGCAAGATAAGGCGAGGGGGAGAGGCCGGCCACGAGCATGCCGGCGGCAGCGACAAGCGCCGAGCCGCGCAGCGTCGCCACCGCGCCGAAGCGGTTGCGCACGCCGTCGCCGAGAAAGCGCATGAGCGCCATGACGCCGGAGAAGGCAGCATAGGCGAGGCCGGCAATCGCAAGGTCGGCGCCGAGCTCCTGCTGAAGGTAGAGCGCGGCCCAGTCAAGTACGGCGCCCTCTGAGACCATGGTGAGCAGCGCCATCAACCCGACCAGATAGACAATTGTGTTCCGCGGCAGCGTAAATTTCTGATGCCCGGCGGCCTGCGGCCTGTCGTCGGCGATGAGGTAGCGAACAGCAAAGGCGATGACCAAAAAGGCGAGCGCCGTCACCGCAATCGCATGCGCGAGATAGCCGTAGTTCTGAATGGAGTAGCCACCAAGCGCGCCGCCGGCGAAGCCGCCGAGGCTCCAGAAGCCATGCGAGGACGACATGATGGCGCGGGAGAGCCGTCGTTCGACGATCACCGCGTTGGAATTCATGGCGACGTCCATGCCGCCGATCGAGCCGCCGAAGACGAGCATCGCGAGGGCCGCGAGCGGCACGTTGGGCGCAAGTGCCACGACCAGCAGGCCGAAACTGCCGCAGATGCCGAACCAGCGCAGCACGGGGCGCGAGCCGTGCCTGGAAATGAGATGGCCGCACCAGGTCATCGCCATCACCGCGCCGACACCAAACAACAGGATCAGCAGGCCGAGCGTGAATTTCGAGATGTCCAGCCGGGTCAGAAACACCGGGATCTGCGGCGCCCAACTGCCGGTGAGAAAGCCATTGGCCAGGAAAATGCCGGCAACGGCCCAGCGGCCGCGCGTCGCGGCTTGCCTTGTGGTTTGCACGCTCATGGTTTGAAGTCCGAATGCTTTGCGCGGCAAATTAGATCGATTCAATTTGTAGTCAAGAAGCGCTCTGGCAGAAGCGTTGGACCAAGAGGCGCGGACCTGTGAGGAATGGGCCCTACTTTGGAGATTTGGCCGAAACGCCTCCTTCGCCATCCATGGGCGAAGCAGGAGCGAAGCGACGCGCGCAGACCCTGGGATGACAAAGCAGCAGGGGCGAGCCAAATAGGACCGTTCAATGATCCTTCGGCCGCCTGGCCTCGAACTCAGCCTTCTTGGCCTCGGAGGCTTCGGTCTGGTTGAGCGCCTGCCATTGGGCATAGGGCATGCCATAGATGATCTCGCGCGATTCGTCCTTTGTCAGCGCAATGCCGTCGGCCTCGGCCGCCTCGCGATACCAGTTCGACAGGCAGTTGCGGCAGAAGCCGGCCAGGTTCATCAGGTCGATGTTCTGGACGTCACCGCGTGCGCGCAGATGCTCGACCAGCCGGCGGAAGGCGGCGGCCTCGAAATCGCGTTTCCGTTCTTCGCTGAGTTCGGTCATTTCGTGGTCCCCGGCCTCTCGGCCGTTTTTTAGGCCGGCCCGGTGCGCGAGCCGAACATCTTCACCTCGTGTATATCGGCACGGCGGTCGACGGCGTCAACGATCGGAGCCAATCGCTCCGCCCATTGAACAGCGCCAGCGCGGTCGGCGATCAAGTCCTGACGGATCTCGAGCAGGGCATGGGCATAGCCGTTGACAATGGCATGGCGGAACATGGTGTCGCCGCGCAGCGCGCCGTCATAGGGCTCGTTGTCGCCGACGATGAGCGCCTTGTCTTCGGCCAGCATGTCGATCAGCGGCCGCGCAACGCGGTCGTCGCGGTCCCACAAGATGCCGACATGCCAGGGGCGGATGAAGCCTTGCATGCGAGGGGTGAAGGAGTGCACCGAGAAGATGAACGGCGCTTTGCCGGAGGCCTGCGCGACCGAGGAAATCATCGCCCCGACGGCGTCGTGATAGGGACGGTAGAAGCGGTCGAGCCGTCTCTCCCGCTCCTCGGCGGCCATGGGATAGTTTCCCGGCACGACGGTGCCGTCATAGAGCTGGCGGATCAGCGTCGGGTCGTCCTCGCCCCGGTTGGGGTCGATCAGAAGGCGGGAGAAGCCGGCCAGCACGGCCGGCGCATCGAGCGCGGCCGCCAACTCGCGCGTCACCGTCTCGACGCCGATATCATAGGCGATGTGGCGATCGAACTCGGCAGCCGGCAGGCCGAGGCTGCCATATTCTTCCGGCAGGTCGCGGCGGGCGTGATCGGCCAGAAGCACGATGCCCTTCTTGCGGTCGCCCTCGACGATGTCGAAGGGCGCGAAAGCTGTGGATCGGGTCATCGGCTGAAAACGGTCTGTTCGCTGGCGTCCGGGCGGGGTGGTATCGTCATTCCACGAAGAGGACTGAGGCGCAATGCCGTTGTTTGGCCACGGTTTCTGCAAAGAATCCCGGATGGGACGCCAAATCGTCCACCGGACCCTTCTAAATCGATTGGAATTGAATAAAACGGCGCGTTGACATGCGCCCGGAGTTTGCTGAAAAGGTGCTTCGACGATGCAGATGTGGTTCGCCAAGGGTTTTGGATTGGGTTGCGCCGGCAGGTTGCGCAAGCGCCTGAGCCTGCCGCTCCTGATCTTTGGCGCGGGCCTGTGCGCGCTCGCCGCGACCTCGCCGGCGCGCGCCGACTTCCGCGTCTGCAACGCGACGCAGAACCTGGTCGGCGTCGGCATCGGCTATCGGGCGAAGGCCGGTTGGATCACCGAGGGCTGGTGGCACATCGAGGGATCGACCTGCAAGACGCTGATCGAGGGGCCGCTGTCATCAAGGTTTTACTATCTTTATGCAGAAGACGCCGAGCGCGGCGGGCGTTGGGACGGCCCGATCAACATGTGCGTCGCCGAAAAAGAGTTCAAGATTGCCGGCGTGAATGATTGCGTCGCCCGGGGCTTTCAGCGCGCCGGATTTCAGGAATATGACACGGGCGAGCAGGCAAGCTGGATGGTCCAGCTGACTGACGAGCCCGCAACGGGCGGCGCGCAAGCGGCTCCCGCTCCGGGAACGAACAATCAATGAGACGTAACCGCAAGGTCAAGATCCTCGCCACCATCGGTCCGGCTTCCTCCTCCGAGGAGATGCTGCGAAAGCTCTTCGAGGCAGGCGCCGACGTCTTCCGCATCAATATGAGCCATACCGACCATGAGCTGATGCGCACGCTTGTCGGCCGCATCCGAGCCGTCGAGGCGGCGGTCGGGCGGCCGATCGGCATTCTCGCCGATCTGCAGGGGCCAAAGCTCAGGGTCGGCAAGTTCGCCAATGGCAGGGAAGCGCTGACCGTCGGCCAGACCTTCACGCTGGATGACAGTCCGGAACCCGGCACGTCGAAGCGCGTCTACCTGCCGCATCCGGAAATCCTGAACTCGGTCGAGGCCGGTCACCGTCTTTTGATCGATGACGGCAAGCTGGAGCTCAAGGCGGTCAAGAGCGACGGCAAGTCGATCACCTGCACGGTGGTCGCCGGCACTGGCATCTCCGACAAGAAGGGCGTCAGCCTGCCCGACACCGATCTGCCGGTCGGCGCGCTGACCGAGAAGGACCGCGCCGATCTCGACGCGGTGCTGGCGGCAAGCGTCGACTGGGTGGCGCTGTCCTTCGTGCAGCGGCCGGAGGATCTGGCCGAAGCGCGCAAGATCGCGCGCGGCCGGGCCCTCATCATGGCCAAGATCGAAAAGCCGCAGGCGGTGGCGCGCCTGGCCGAGATCATCGAACTCTCCGACGCGCTGATGGTCGCACGCGGCGATCTCGGCGTCGAGATGCCGCTCGAGGCGGTGCCCGGCATTCAGAAGCAGATCACGCGCGCCGCCCGCCGCGCCGGCAAGCCGGTGGTGATCGCGACCCAGATGCTGGAATCGATGATCACCGCACCCGTGCCGACCCGCGCGGAGGTCTCGGATGTGTCGATCGCCGTCTTCGAAGGCGCGGACGCGATCATGCTTTCGGCCGAATCCGCCGCCGGCGCCTACCCGGTCGAGGCGGTCGCGATGATGAACCGCATTGCCACCAAGGTCGAAGCCGACCCGACTTATGCCGGCATCATCAACGCCCAGCGCTCGGAACCGGAAGCGACCGGGGCCGACGCCATTTCTCTCGCTGCGCGCGAGATCGCGGAGACGCTGAAACTGTCGGCGATCATTTCCTACACCGCCTCTGGAACAACTGGTCTGCGCGCCGCGCGCGAACGGCCGCAAGTGCCGATCGTGGCGCTGTCGCCGATCGTCAACACGGCGCGCCGGCTCTCGCTTCTGTGGGGTACGCATTGCGTGGTCTCGGAGGACGCTATCGACCTCGACGATATGGTCGACCGCGCCTGCCGCATTGCCCTCGAGGAAGGCTTCGGCAAGCCCGGCGACCGCGTCATCATCACGGCGGGCGTGCCGCTGAGGACGCCCGGCTCGACCAACATGCTGCGCATAGCCTATGTCGGATCAGAGACGCACTAAGCTATGCCCGTATTCAGGTGGGTCCGGCCTATGAGGCGCGCCTCCCTGCGCTTCCGGGGCCCATGTGGTTAAGTCGCTCCGCTCCGGTTCTGGGAATCCGCTCTGCTCGGCTCGGCCTAATTTGAATCTCGATGCCCTTCCGGTCTCGAGCTTAGCCCGGCGCCAGCTCGGCGTCCGGCACCTTCAGTTCCGGGTACCTGTCAGCGCCTTGCGCGTCGCCGGCGATCCGGCTTTCCACCACACTCGCCATCGACTGCAGGTCGACCGGCGCGCCGGCCGCCTTTTCAATAGCGCCGACGACGAGGTCGGGGGCGATCCAGTCGGGCTTGTGGCCGAGATTTGCGACCCAGACCAGCTCGGCGCCGGGAATGTCGCGTTCGAGGCCGACGGAATGGACCGTGGCATAGACCACCTTGTCGCGATCGCCGGAGATGACCAAGGTCGGCGCCTTGATCTCACGGTACCCAGGCGAGGCCGCGCGCACATAGTCGTAAAGTCGGGCCACATCGCGGGCGTTGGCGCGGAAGGCGGGCGGCCTCAGCACAAGCGGAATGGAAGCCTTGCCGATATAGCCCTTCGGCACATTGTTCGGTGAAAACACGCAGGCCGTGGCATTGCCGATCCGCAGCATGCCAGCGGCGGAAGCAATGGTCTCCGAAAAAAGCCAGCCGACCACCGGAACAGCCGTCAATTTGTAATACCAGGCGGTCGCGCCGCCCGGCCACGGATGGCTGACGGGCGCCAGGAAGACGAGGCCGAGCGTCTTTTGCGGATGCTGGCGCGCGAAGGCGGTGGTGACCGCGCCGCCGAAGGAATGGCCGACGATGATGGCCCTTGCGATGCCGAGCCGATCCATCAGCGCGGCGACAGTGTCGGCCTGCGCCGCCAGCGTTTCGTTGTCGCCGCGCTCGGACCAGCCGAAGCCCGGTCGGTCGAGGAACAGCAGCTCGGCGCGGCCCTCGAGCAGAGGCCTCAGCGGCAGCATCTGGTCCTTGAGATTGGCACTGGCGCCATGGATGAAGACGACAGGCGGCAGACCGGCGCCGGCGGCGGGGACGTGGACATAATGGATGCGGGCACCATCGATGTCGGCGAATGCGCCGATCGGCGGATTGCGACGCTCGATCAGCCAGACGCCGGCGCGGGTAATGCCGGCAAGGGCGATGAGGAAGGCAACGAGGAGGAGGAGCGCGAGGCAGATGAGGTACATGCGGAAAGTACGAGGGCGAGTGGATTTAGTTTAGGAGCACGGTGAGTTTGGCGAGCTGGCGGCCTGCTGCCAGCCCCAATTATTGCCCGCTTCGGTGGAGTATCGCAAACGTTCGGCTTGGCCGGGCTTGTCAAGGTCGTCGTCACCTTGCGCGAAGGCTGCATCGTTCTGCACCACCGTCGCGGCGCGGGAAGTCACGGCATGGTCGTTGGCTCAAGCCCGAGGATGACGAAGAGCTGCCCCTCAAATGCCCTCGCCGGCCAGGTCTTCCGACAGCGTCGAGACCTGGCCCTGGGCGCTGCGCATCATCGGATAGATGGTGAGCACCTTCTGCCAGGCTTCCAGCGCCGACTGCTTGTGGCCGGTCTCGGCCATGATCTGCGCGAGACCCGACAGCGCGCCGAAATGGCGCGGTTCGAGCCGCAGCGTGTGGTCGATGTCCGACATCGACTTTCCATAGTTCTTCATCAGGAAATGCACGGTAGCGCGGCGGTTCCAGCCTTCGGCATAATCGGGCTGCAAGGTCACCACCTGATCGAGGAAATCGAGCGCGACGTCGAATTTCTGGTCTTCCGCCGCCCTTTGCGCCCATCGCATCATCAGGTCGATCGAGGCGCTGCCGGACTGGTTCCACTCATTCCAGATGCGGCCGGCGATGCGTTCGGCGGCCTTCTCGTTGCGCTCGCGTCTGAGATCGGCAAAGAGCTGGTCGAGCCGCCCCTGCCTCGTCGAGGCGACCGGCGGCGGCGTGATGGCGGGCGGCGGCGAAGCGGCGGGCGGCGTGGCCTCATGCTGCGCCGAAGCGGGCAAGGTCGTTCCGGAAAGGACCAGGGCAGTAAAGAACGCAAAAAGAATCCGCATGTCCGGAATCTAGTCCCGGACGGCGGATCGTCAAAATGATTTTAGCGTGAGAGGGCCGGCGAACCGGCAGTCGACATCAGCGGGCGCGGCGCTTAGCGCCGCGCGCAAGTCTCAGCCCTGGCGCGCCTTGTAGCGCGGAGCGGTCTTGTTGATGATGTAGATGCGTCCCTTGCGGCGAACCAGCCGGTTGTCGCGGTGACGCGCCTTGAGCGCCTTGAGCGAGTTCTTGATCTTCATGGTCTTGCCTGTTCGGTCGGGGGCCCGGTCCCGGGCCGAATTTTAAAGGCGCGCCCGAAAAAAGCGCGCCTTGAACTTGCGTGGCTCATAAACGAGGAGCCTTGCCCGTGTCAACCGCAAGCGGGCGGCTCTTATGCCGCAAATGGTGCGCTGATCAAATATTCGCCATAGGGAACGCGCGGCATTGCGCGACTCAGAGGCGGCTGGAATGTTGCGGGCCACGCCAGAGCGGGACATAGGTCCCCTCCGGTTATGTCTATTTGTTTAGCCGCATTTCTGCGACGCCAAGCGATTCCTCTAGGTTGCAGATGCTCTCAGCGAAACGGAGTCTTATCATGCGCCGTCTCTTTCTGCCCGCATGCCTTGTCCTCATCGCGACGGTTCCGGCTGCATGGGCCGAGGACTGCGACCGCAGCGACGACAGCCAGTCGATGATGAATATCTGCGCCAATGCCGATTATCAGGCGGCCGATGCCAAGCTCAACGCCGCCTACAAGGATATTGTCGGCCGCAATGACGAGAAGGCCAACAAGTTGCTGCAGACCGCACAGCGCGCCTGGATCACCTTCCGCGACGCCGAATGCGCCTATTCGACCGCCGACAGCGAGGGCGGTTCCATCCACCCGATGGAGGTTTCGCAATGCCTGACGGAGCTGACCACCGAGCGCACCAAGCAACTCACCTCCGGCCCCAACTGCCAGGAAGGCGATCCGAGCTGCGCCAGCCCGGACGAGGACGAAGACGTGCAGTAGTCGGCGTTAGCGCCGACGCTCAATGCGCGTGAAATGGCCCATCTTGCGCCCGGGTCGGGACTCGGCCTTGCCGTAGAGATGCAGCATCAGGTCGGGCTCGGCGAGCAGCGCCGGAACCTTCAGCATGTCATCGCCGATCAGGTTTTCCATGACACAGTCGGAATGCCGGGCAGGCGAGCCCAGCGGCAGGCCGGCGACGGCGCGGATATGCTGTTCGAACTGCGAGACGATGCAGGCGGCCTCCGTCCAGTGGCCGGAATTGTGGACACGCGGCGCCAGCTCATTGGCTAAAAGCGAACCGTCGGCAAGGACGAAGAACTCGACGCCGATGACGCCGACATAGTCGAGCGCCGCAAGGATTTTTGCTGCCGCTTGCTTCGCCGCCGATGCGGTGTCCGGAGCGATGGCGGCCGGCAATGTCGACGTTCGCAATACGCCTTCGCGATGGATATTCTCGGCCGGATCGTAGGCGGCAACCGAGCCGTCCTGCCCGCGCGCGGCGATCACCGAAATTTCGCGCTCGAAAGCGACCAGCGATTCGAGGATCAGCGGCACATTGCCCATCGCCTCGCAGATACCGGCAAAGCCGCCAGTCTCCATGTTGCGGAAGACGCGCTGGCCTTTGCCGTCATAGCCCATGCGGCGCGTCTTCAGCACGCCGCTGCCGCTGAATTTCTTCAGCGCGGCCGACAGATGGTCGTCAGTATCGACCGGGCAGAATTCGGCTGTGAGAACGCCGATGCCGTTCAGGAAATTCTTCTCGGTCAGACGGTCCTGCGCGACTTCGAGGGCGCGCGCCGGCGGATAGACGGGAACGTGCGCCGCGAGTGTCTGCGCCGCTTGAACCGGGACATTCTCGAATTCGTAAGTGACGACGGCGCCGGCGCCGGCCAGTTCGGCAAGGGCCGCCGGATCGTCATAGGCGGCGACGATCTGCCGGTTGGCGACCTGCGCCGCCGGGCTGTCGGCCTGTGGCTCCAGCACGACCGTGCGGTAGCCAAGGCGAGCGGCGGCCATAGCCAGCATGCGGCCAAGCTGGCCGCCGCCGATGATGCCGATGGTCGATCCCGGGGCCAGGCTCACGGGGTATCTGCCGGTTCGGTGGCGACCTTGGCGGTCTGTGCGGTGCGCCAGGCATCGAGGCGGGCGGCGAGTTTTTCATCGCTCAGCGCCAGGACGGCCGCGGCGAGAAGGGCGGCGTTGGCAGCACCGGCCTTGCCGATGGCTAACGTTCCGACCGGAATGCCGGCCGGCATCTGCACGATGGAGAGCAGCGAATCCTGGCCGGACAACGCCTTGGATTCCACCGGCACGCCGAAGACGGGCAGCGGCGTCATCGCCGCCGTCATGCCGGGCAGGTGCGCCGCGCCGCCGGCGCCGGCGATAATCACCTTGTAGCCGGCCGCCTTGGCGCCCTTGGCGAATTCATAGAGGCGGTCCGGCGTGCGGTGTGCCGAGACGATCAGTTTTTTGTGCGGGATGCCCAGCGCATCCAGCGTTTCCGCCGCCTGGCGCATCGTCGCCCAGTCGGACTGGCTGCCCATGATGATGGCGACGTCGGCACGCTGATCGGTCAAGGTTTTCGCTCCCGGCGGCAAAGGCGCGCCTTAGCGGAATTCGCCGGCAGCCGCAAGGATTGTCGCGGCTGTGGGCCGACGGTGGCGAGGTCTAGTCCGGCCAGCGCAGCGCCCCGGATGAATCCTTGCGCGCCGCTTTCATCGCATCCGCGGGACGCTCCTTCGCGGTCAGAACCGCGCGCAGCCGCTCGGCGACGATCTCGGCCTCGCGGGGATGGAGATTGCAGGGGTCGAGGAAGAAGTGTCCGCGCTCGACCTCATGGTTGCGCACGATGACCGGCGGTGAGCCGGCGGCCAAGGCCGAGGCTAGGCCCGCGGCGGTGAAGCGACTTTCCGACCGCACGAACACCTGCAGGCGGTCGAGCGGGTTGGCGGTTGGGTCGGGCACGATCTCAGCGCCAATGCCCGGAATGCCTTGCAGCGCATCCTTCCACAGATCGAGCGCTGCCTCTTCGCGCCGGCGGATGCCGGTATGGTCGCGCTTTTCCCAGGCGTCGAGCGCCGCCATGGTGCCGGCGATGCTTTCCTTGCCGACCTTCATGGCCCGGGCGACGCCGCGATTCTGCAGATAGGCGGCGCGCACCAGATCCTTGCGGCCGGTGACGATGCCGCTGGTCGGGCCACTCAGGAATTTGTGGCCGCTGTAGACGACGATGTCGGCGCCCTGTGCGAGGAAGGTCCGCAGATCGTATTCCGAAGCGGCATCGACGATCACCGGCACATTCTTGGCGTGGCAGATCTCGCAGAACTCCTCCAGCGAAAGCATGCCGTATTGCACCGTGTGGTGGGCGACGACGTAAAGCGCGGCCGCGGTGCGCTCGTTGATCGCCTCGCGCACGTGGTAATCCTGCGTGACGCTGACGGTGCCCGCCGGAATGACCTTGGCGCCGGCCACGCGGATCGACTGATCGATCGGCGCGCCGTAATTGACGATATGGCCGAGCTGGATGACGACCTCCGATTTCAGCCCTTCGGTGTCGTCGGGCAGCCGTTCGATGGCCAGCAGGTTCGTGCCGGTCATCGCGCCGGCGATCGCCATTGTGATGCCTGAGGCGCAGCAGGCGGTGATGAAGCCGGCCTCGCCGCCGGTGAGACGGGCGACGACTGCGCTCGCGGCGCGCTGCAAATCGTCCATCTCCACCCATTGCGAGGCGATCTCGGCCATGGCGCTGATCGCTTCCGGGACGATGATGGAAGCGCCGAGCGTCGTCATCGTGCCCGAGACGTTGATGATCGGACGGAGTCCCAGCCGCTCGCGGATCGTGGTGTTGGAGCCGTTCTCGGAATAGGTTTTCATGGCAGCAGATCCCAGTGTCAGGCGGCGATCTCGACGACCGCTTCGATTTCGACGGTGATGTTTCCAGGCAGCGAGCCGACGCCAATCGCCGAACGCGCGTGGCCGCCGATCTTGTCGAAGACGTCGGCGAAGAGATCGGAGCAGCCATTGACCACCTTCGGGTGATCGCTGAAGGTCGGCGTCGCATTGACGAAGCCGAGCAGCTTGACGACACGTACGATGCGCCCGAGGTCGCCCGCCGCCGCGTGCATGACGGCAAGCAGGTTGAGGCCGGTGAGCCGGGCATGTTCATAGGCCTGTTCGACGGTGACGTCCTCGCCGACCTTGCCGGTGCAAAGCGTGCCGTCGGCGCGCAGCGGCCCCTGGCCCGAAAGGAAGATCAGCCGGCCGCTCTCGGCATGGGTGACGAAGTTGGCGATGGGCGTCGGCGGCTCGGGCAGCTTCAGGCCGAGTTCGGCGAGCCGGGTGTAAGGCGTCATGGAAGAATGCTCCTTGGATGGCATTTGCCATCCGATGTCAGAATTGCGAGGCGCGGAAGCGCGCCAAAAAAGTCCGCAGGCGCTCGTTCGTAGTCTCCGCGGCAAGCACCTCCTTCGGCGGCCCGACGGCACTGACGCCGCCGTCGGCCATGAAGACGATGCGGCTTGAGGCGTCGCGGGCGAAGGCCATCTCATGCGTCACCATCACCATGGTCATGCCGTCCTCGGCGAGGCTTTTCACCACGGCCAGAACCTCGCCGACGAGTTCCGGATCGAGGGCCGAGGTGATCTCGTCGAGCAGCAGGATCTTCGGCTCCATGGCGACGGCGCGGGCGATGCCGACACGCTGCTGCTGCCCGCCGGAAAGCTCGGCGGGCAGGCTGTCGGCCTTGTGGGCGAGACCGACACGACCCAGCCAGTGGTCGGCGATCGAGCGCGCCTCGCCGCTGCTCTTGCCGCGTACCTTGGTGAGGCCGAGCATGATGTTGCCGGCCGCCGTCAGATGCGGGAACAGGTTGAAGCCCTGGAACACCATGCCCGTCTCGGCGCGCATGGCGGCCAAGTCGCGCTCGCTGCGGCGCTGGCGCGCACCGCCGTCGCGAAAACCGACCTCCTTGCCGTCGATGCGGATCGAGCCGCTGTCGTAGCTTTCGAGGAAGTTGACGCAGCGCAGCAGCGTGGTCTTGCCGCTGCCGGACGGTCCGATGATGGCGACCACCTCGCCCTTCGCCACCTTGAGGCTGACCGAGCGCAGCACCTCGACCGAGCCAAAGGATTTCGAGACCTCGGCGATATCGAGAAGCGCAGGGCTGTTATCGGAAGTGGTGGCCATCGTGCTATTCCCGGATGAAGGCAAAGCGCTGCTCCAGCCGTCGGCTGGCAAGCGAAAGCGCGTAGTTGACGCCGAAATAGAGAAGGGCGCCGAGGATATAGAGCGGCATCGCCTCATAGGTGCGGCCAATGACCTGGTTGATGGCCTGCATCAGATCGGTGATGCCGAGCAGTGAGACCAGCGCGCTGCCCTTGACCGCGTCGGTGACGCCGTTGATCCAAGGCGGCAGGAAGCGGCGGAAGGCCTGCGGGAAAATCACGTAGGTAAGGCGCTGGCGAAAGGTCAGGCCGATCGCCATCGCCGCTTCCGATTGGCCTTTCGGGATCGAGGCGACGGCACCGCGCAGATATTCGACGACCTGCGCGGTCTTGAACAAGGTCAGCGCCAGCACCGCCGCCCAGAAGGACTGGAGATGCACGCCGACGGCCGGCAGGCCGTAATAGACGAAGAAGATCAGCACCAGGATCGGGATGCCGCGGACGGTGTCGCTGAAGATCCGCACCGCCCAGCGCAAGGGTGCGGGCCCGTAGACGAGGCCGACGCCGAAGACCACGCCGGCGATCAGCGACAGCACCACGACCAGCAGCGACACCCAAAGCGTCAGCGCGAAGCCTTCGGCGAGGAACGGCAGGGCGTAAGCGATCTGACCAAGCATCAGCGCGCCGTCCTATACCAGCGCTCGACCAGCCGGAGCGCGAAGAGCAGGGCGTAACCCGTCACCAGATACATCGCCGTCACCACCAGATAGACCTCGACGATGCGGAAGGTGTTGAAGTTGATCCACTGCGCGCCATAGGTCAGCTCGGGCACCGAGATGACGGAAGCGACGGACGTGTCCTTGAACAGCGAGATGAAGGTGTTCGAAAGCGCCGGCAGGGTGATGCGCATCATCGTCGGCAGCCGCACATGGACAAGCCGCTGCCATGGCGTAAGGCCGATCGCCTTGCCGGCATCGATCTGGCCGCGCGGCACGGCTTCGAGGCCGGATCGGAACACTTCGACCAGATAGGCGCCGCTGTAGACGGCAAGCGTGGCGACGAAGGACGTCTGCGCGCTGTAGGCCAGGTCGATGACGGTCGGCAGACCGTAGAAGACCAGATAGACCAAGAGGATCAGCGGCACGTTGCGGATGAATTCGACGTAAGACGCGATAATGCCGCGCACGACGCGCCCGGCCGAGACATACCAGACGGCCAGGACCAGCCCGATGACAATGCCGATGGCGATCGAGATCACCGCAAGCTCGAGGCTGAGCAACAGTCCGCCCCACAGCTTGTCGAAATGGCGCCAGATCAGGTTGAAATTGAGCGTATAGCCCATGCGTCCGTCTCAATGGCCTGTGGTGACAATAAAGAATTCGCCACTGCAGGAACCCGTGTCGAGGAGAACAGGCGGAAGGGCGCTTGTTGCGGCCCTCCGCCGGCTAAAGTCAGACGGGCCTCGTCAGATGACCGGGAAGCCCGGATGGCGCGGCGGCGGTTCCTGGCCGAAATATTCCTTGAAGGCAGCGTCGTAGAGCGCCGTCTCGTGCCCGAACATGGCGATGGTGAAGGTCTGGTTGACGTAGGTCAGCCAGTCGAGGTCGCCCTGCCTGATGGCCGCGCCGTAAAGCATCGAATACCAGCTCTTGCCGGCGTCGAAATATTTGTCCGGGTTGCGCGAGGCGAGCCAGCGCACGGTGGAGAGGTCGACCGCGGCGGCGTCGACGCGCTTGGATTCCAGCGCCTGCAGCACGTTGGCCTGGGTGTCGATCTGCATCACCTGCGCCTGCGGCAGGGCAAAGTGCACCGAGTTTTCGGCATCGACATTCTGCAGGATCGAGATGCGCGTGGCGGAGCCGTTCGCCAGCAGCTTGTCGAAAGTCTTGTTCTCGGAGCCGGGCAGCGTCAGCAGCGCGACGCCTTCGACATAGTAGGGGCGCGAGAAGTGGATCAGCTGCGAGCGCTGCGCCGTCATGGTCATGAACTGAATGGTGATGTCGACCTTGTTGGTGGTCACGTTCGGAATGCGCTGCGCCGGATCCTGCATGACGAATTCGACCTTGGTCGGGTCATCGAAAAGGCCCTTGGCGAGGATGCGCCCCATGGTGATGTCCATGCCGACCAGCTCGCCGGCATCGTTCTCGAAATGCCACGGCGCGTTGGTGCTGCCGGTGCCGACGATCAGCTTGCCGCGATCGAGCGCGGTGCGCAGCACGCTGTCGGACGCGGCTTGCGCGGCGGCCTTCTCGGCGCTGACCGCGGTGAGCGCGCCGGCGGTGGCAAGTCCGGCCATTCCCAATTTCAGAAAATCACGTCTTCCGGATGTGTCGTTCACGGCGACCTCCTTTGGTGGTGTGTTCCCCATGAATACACGCGTCAGCAATCGATATACGATTGTCTCTTACAAGAGACGTATGTATCCTGTACAAGACAGATACTAACACCGGGAAGCGACAATGCAAGATGGCGAAACACTGACCGAGTGGCAGGCCGGAAGTTCGGACGAAGAGAGGCCCGCGAACTCTCGCGAGAAGGGTCTCAACCGCGCGCTGCACATTCTGGAGTTCCTGCATGCCACGCAGCGCGCGATCGGCATCGGCGAGCTGGCCAAGGGGCTCAACGCCCCCCGCTCGACGACTTACACGCTGGTTCGCGAGCTGGTCGGTGCCGGTCTCCTGGAGATGGCCGGCGACGGCAACCGCGTCTATTTCGGCAAGAAGCTTTACCTCTACGGAATGGCCTATATGCGCGGCAACGACCTGCTTAGGCGCGGACGGCAGGAGGTCGACACGCTGTCGCGCGAGACCGGCGAGACCTCGGAGCTGTGCATGCTGCAGAGCGGCCGCTACACGATCGTCCATTCGAGCCCGGGCACCAGGCCGTTCCGCATCAGCTCGGCCACCGGCCTGCAGATCCCGCTGCCTTGGACCGCGTCGGGCCGGCTGCTGCTCGCCGGCCTGGAACGCAGCCGGATCGAGGCGATGATCTCCCAGGACGACCTCGTGCTGCCGGATGGCCGCAAGATCGAGCTCGACGATTTCATCGACGACATCGCAAAAGCCCGCGTCACCGGCTATTGCGTGACGTCGGGCCTTGTCGACGCCTATACCAAATGCTTGGCGGCGCCGGTCTTTTCAGCGCCCGGGAAGATCGAGGCGACGATGTGCCTGGTGGTTCCGATCGACACGTCGGAAGATCGGACAGGCGAGCTGGTCGCGCTGCTGCGTGACCGCGCCGCGCGGCTTTCGATCTCTTAGCCGTCGAGCGTAAGAAGCTGCCGGTCAGGCGATGATGTCGGGGATGATGCGGTCTTCCAGCGCCATCAGCCGGTCCTTCAGCATCAGCTTCTTCTTCTTCATGCGCTGGATCTGCAGCGGGTCGCAACCCATGGCGATCATCGCATTGATGGCGGCGTCGAAATCGGCGTGTTCCTGTTTGAGCCGGGAATATTCGAGGCGTATCTCAGCCTGTTCCTGTTCGGACATTATCTACCGTCTGCGTATGCGTCGCCCAGGGATGGGCCTTTGGGCGGGGCCGGTGGGGTTTGTGACCGGCGCGCCGCTGATATCACATTTCACATTGTCGTGGAATGCTACCACGCGGCATTCGACATCGAGATTGGTTGGTGGCAAACTGTCATCGTGCCGTCACAGTTGCGACCTGCGGTGGACGTGCCTGAGACGGCTGCAATCGAGGAATCCATGAAAGGGAGAACCAATCATGTCTCTTGCATCCCATCTTGATGAGCTGCAGCGGAAGCACGGCGACATCGAGCGCGAGCTTATCGACGCGATGAATCATCCTTCGGTAGACGACCTCGAGATCGCCACTCTCAAGCGGCGCAAGCTGGCAATCAAGGACGAGATTGAAAAGCTGAAGGCGAAACCGACGGCACACTGAAACTCCTCTAGGCAACATAACCGCACCCGTCGGGTGCAACCCAACCGGTGGCAAGAATGCCGCCGGTCTGGCGAGTTTACGCTGAATTTCCTGACTCTTCCTGGAATGCAACCGCAGCCCGATGTGGGCTGCTGAACCGCACGGCCGCCAACCAAGCGCAGCCGATTTGCGGACCGTGGCTGTCACCGGCCATTGACAAGCCATCTTTGCTCCGCCACCTCATGCCCGGAACTTCCAGATGAAGGCGGCCGGCATGACCGGATATTTTTCTTCTCCTTTCCCGCGCCGCGCATCGGTCGGCGTCGATGTCGGCGGCGTGATGGTCGGCGGCGGCGCGCCGGTCGTCGTGCAGTCGATGACCAACACCGATACCGCCGACATCGATCAGACCGTTGCCCAGGTGGCGGCGCTGCATCGCACCGGCTCGGAGATCGTGCGCATCACCGTCGACCGCGACGAGAGCGCCGCCGCCGTGCCGCGCATCCGTGATCGGCTGGCACGGCTCGGCGTCAACGTGCCGCTGGTCGGCGACTTCCACTATATCGGCCACAAGCTGCTCGCCGATCACCCGGCCTGCGCCGAGGCGCTGGCGAAATACCGCATCAACCCCGGTAATGTCGGCTTCAAGGAAAAGAAGGACCGCCAGTTCGCAGCGATCGTCGAGATGGCGATCAGATACGACAAGCCGGTGCGGATCGGCGTCAACTGGGGCTCGCTCGACCAGGAGCTCTTGACCCGGCTGATGGATGATAACCAGGCCCAGGGCTCGCCGCTCACCGCCCAGGAAGTCACCCGCGAGGCGATCGTGCAGTCGGCGATCCTGTCGGCGGAGATGGCGGAAGAGATCGGGCTCGGCCGCGACAAGATCATCCTGTCGGCCAAGGTCAGCGGCGTCCAGGATCTGATCGCCGTCTATACCGAGCTTGCGACCCGCTCCAACCATGCGCTGCATCTCGGGCTGACCGAGGCCGGCATGGGCACCAAGGGCATCGTCGCTTCCTCAGCTGCCATGGGTATCCTTCTGCAGCAGGGCATCGGCGACACGATCCGCATCTCGCTGACGCCGGAGCCGAACGGCGACCGCACGCGCGAGGTGCAGGTGTCGCAGGAACTTTTGCAGACGATGGGCTTCCGGCAGTTCGTGCCGATCGTCGCGGCCTGCCCCGGCTGCGGCCGCACGACCTCCACCGTCTTCCAGGAGCTGGCCCAGAGCATCCAGGCCGACATCCGCAAGAAAATGCCGGTGTGGCGCGAGAAATATCCGGGCGTCGAGAACCTGAAGGTCGCGGTGATGGGCTGCATCGTCAACGGCCCCGGCGAATCCAAGCATGCCGATATCGGCATATCTTTGCCCGGAACCGGCGAGACGCCGACAGCGCCGGTGTTCATCGACGGCAAGAAGGCGGCGACGCTGCGTGGCCCCTCGATCGCGCAGGATTTCGAAAAGATGGTCGCCGACTATATCGAGCAGCGGTACGGACACGGCAAAGCCGCCGCGGAATGAGCCATGCAGCGCTTGCTCAGGACGGCACTGATCCTGATTTGCGCGCTGATCCCTGCCGGTCAGGCATTGGCCGATCCGCCGCAGTCGCGATCGGCCGAAAAACGGCTGATCAATCGCGTCTGTGACCTGATCGAAACTCAGGCCGAGCAAAATGGCCTGCCCAAGGATTTCTTCGCCCGGCTGATCTGGAAGGAGAGCCGCTTCGATCCCAATGCGGTGAGTCCCGTGGGCGCCGAAGGCATCGCGCAGTTCATGCCGGGCACGGCCAAGCTGCGCGGGCTTGCCGATCCCTTCGACATCGGGCAGGCGATCCCCGCCTCGGCCAAGTATCTTGCCGAGATGAAGGCGGGCTACGGCAATCTCGGCCTCGCGGCTGCCGCCTACAATGCGGGCGAGAACCGCGTATCGCGCTGGCTGTCCTCCGGCGGCTTCCTGCCGATGGAGACCGAAAGCTATGTCTTCGACATCATGGGCGAGCCGGTCGACAAGTTCTCGGACACCGCCTATGCCGGCACGATCCGGCCGCTCGATCCGAAGATGAGCTTCGCGGTCGCCTGCCGCAGGCTGCCGGTGATCATGTCGCGGACCGTCGCCATGGCCTCGATCAACGTCAAGCCGTGGCGCGTCCAGGTGGCCGGCAATTTCCGCCGCTCCGCCGCAATCAGCCAGTGGTTGCGGGTTCGCGGCCGATTCCCTTCCCTGCTTGGCAGCCATGATCCTGTGGTCAGCCGCGTGCGCACGCCGATCGGCCGGCGCGGCATCTATGCGGTCAGGATCGGTGCCGACTCGCGCGCCGAGGCCAACGGCATCTGCAATAAGCTGCAAAGCGTCGGCGGGGCGTGCCTGGTTATGCGAAACCGGTAGCTCAAGCCGTCTTCGCCGCCACCGTCTCGCTGAGCCAGGTGCCGATCTTGGCGCCGAGTCGGTCGGGAGAGACCGGCTTCGGCAGGTAGTCGTCCATGCCGGCCTCCATGCATTTTTCGCGGTCGCCCTTCAGCGCATGCGCGGTGACGCCGATGATCGGCGTATGGCTGCCGCTCTGCCCTTCGATGGCGCGGATGGCGCGCGTCGCCTCGTAACCGTTCATCTCAGGCATGGAGACGTCCATCAGCACCAGCCTCGGGCGCAGCGAGCGGTACATCTCAACCGCGGTGCGGCCATTGCCGGCAATGCGATAGCTGAGGCCGAGGCCGTTGAGGATCTGGCCGAAGACCAATTGGTTCACGTCATTGTCCTCGGCGATCAGGATATCGATCGGACCGCTCGGCGCCGCCGCCGGTTCGGGCGAGAGGACCGGAACGGCTGGACCACGGATGACGGTGAAGGGCGGCGGAGCCGACTGGACGACGACCGGCTCGCGCACGAAATGCGCCTTGCCGCCTTGCGTGCGCGCCTTCTGGATGGCGGAGATCACGGTGCCGAGCAGCACCGCCGAACGCGCCGGCTTGGTGAGATGCGCGACGATGCCGAAATCGATCACCAGTCGGCCGAAATCGACCTGGTCGACCGAAGTGAGCAGCACGACCGGAATGGAAGACAGGCGGCTGTCGGCGGCGATCGTCTTGGCGACATCGGCGCCGTTCATGCCGGGCATCTGGTAGTCAAGGATGATGCAGTCGACCGAAGCGCCGAGCTGGCAGGCGCGGTCGAGAAAGGCGAGGCCGACGGCGCCGCTTTCGGCCGCGGCGCAGTCGAAGCTCCAGCTGCGCAGCTGCTCGAGCAGGATCTCGCGATTGACCGGGTTGTCGTCGATGACCAGGACGCGGGCGCCGGTGACGTCGACCGGCACGATCTCGTCGCGCGCTTGCTGATTGTGTGCCGGCAGCGGTACGGCGAACCAGAAGACCGAGCCGCGGCCGATCTCGCTTTCAACGCCGATCTTGCCGCCCATCAGGTCGACGAGGCGGGCGGAGATGGCAAGGCCGAGCCCGGTGCCTTCGTGACGACGGGTGGACGAGCCGTCGACCTGGGCGAATTTCTCGAACACGCTCTGCAGCTTCTCGGCGGGGATGCCGATGCCGGTGTCCTCGACGCGGACCTTGAGCTGGACGGTTCCGTCGATCACATCGCCGCCGACATCGATCAGCACATGCCCCTTCTCGGTGAACTTCACCGCATTGCCGAGCAGGTTGGTAACGATCTGGCGGAAACGGCCGGCGTCGCCGACGACGAAGCCAGGTAGGCGCGGGTCGACGCGCACGATGAGCTCGAGGTTCTTTTCGGCAACGCGGGCCGAGACCAGGGTGGCCACGTCCTCGACCGCTTCGGCCAGGCGGAACGGGGCGGGGTCGAGCGTCAGCTGGCCGGCATTGATCTTCGAGAAATCGAGAATGTCGTTGATGATGGTGAGCAGCGCGTTGCCGGATTTGACGATGACGTCGGTGAAGGTCTTCTGGCGCGGCGTCAGCTCGGTCTTGGCGAGAAGCTCGGCCATGCCGAGCACGCCGTTCATCGGCGTGCGGATCTCATGGCTCATATTGGCGAGGAATTCCGACTTGGCCCGGTCGGCCGCCTCGGCCTTGAACAACGATGCTGCGGTTTCGGCGAAGGCGCGGCGGATCGCGTTCTCCATCGGCCGGAAGATCAGAACCGCGGCGATGGCGATGACGGCGATCAGCAGACCGCTCGCCCATAGGAGCAGCCGGTCGCTGGCGGCATCGGCGAGGCGCCGCTCGTCATCGAGCGCGGTGCGCACGCGAACCAGCATCGGCTGGGCGAAAAGATCGTTCTGGTTGCGGATCTCGCGGTAGCTCCATTCGTCGACTGTCTGGGCCACCGACATCAGGTTGAAATTGCGCACCATGTCGCGCGCCGACCAGAACAGATCGTCGTTCACCGAAGCGGATTCGAGCGCATTGAGCGTATTCTTCGACAGCCGCGGCCTGATCGCCGCGAGCTGCGCGTTCAGGATTTCGATCTCGCCCATCAGCCGTTCGGAATGGCCGCGCGCGGCTGCGGTCAGCCCATCGCGGGTCTCGGCCCGCCACACGGTTCCGGTCGTCTCGGCGAAATTGGTGGCGTTGCGCAGGTCGCGCGAGAAGATGACGAAATTGGCGCTCAAGGCATCGACCTCGTGGCGGTATGAGTTCACGCGGTTGAGCGCGAACATGACGGCCGCCGAGGCCAGGGCAAAGACGAGCAATCCCGAAATATAGCGGACCCGGATCGACCGGATGAAGGAGGAATACTCCGGCATGCGTAACCCCAACCCAAACGCACAATTTTAACAGTCGGGATTACGCTTGATTTACATTAAGATTTCGTTGGTGCGGCTGCCTGTCTTGCCTGCGCATTTAGGGCTCAGGGGCAGATTTAAGCACGTCAATCCGTCGACAGGGAAAACTCGTTTGCGATGGTGACGTGGTGGTGAATGCGTCCCTCGAAATATTTGCCCAGAACAGCCTCGGTCGCGGCGCGAGATTCCGCGCGGGCGGGGCTCGCGAGCGCGGCCTCGACCGCGGCCATGTCGCGATAGTTGATTGCCAGGATCATCGGGAATTCCGGCGCGCCGTCGTCGCGCTTCTCGGCAAAGCTGACGCGTACGTCTAGCGCGCCCGGGAAAGCCTTCCACTTCGGCAGGACGGTTCTGATCACATCCTCGCGGAAGGCTTCGGTTTGGCCGTCCTTCACCTTGCCTTCAAACAGCGCATAGCGTGTGATCATGCTGCGGGCTCCTCATCCTTGCGTCGGAAAAATTCCATCAAAGCGGCCTGGTCCTCGCCACCCAGTCCGGCGGCCGTCAACAGCCGGTGCACTTCGGCGCAGACGGCCGTCAGCGGCATTGCGGTGTGCGTGCGCCGCGCCAGGTCCTGCGCAGCGTTGAGGTCCTTGACCATATTGTCGATGCGGCCGGTGCGCCGGTAGTCGAGGGTCGCAAAACGCGGCAGGTATTCCTGCAGAATGGCGCTGTCGGCGCGGCCGCCTTTCAGCGCCTGCGGGATCTTGAGAGCGTCCACGCCGGCATCGAGCGCCAGCCGGGTCGCTTCCGCCACAGCCATGAAGTTCAGGGCGCAGAGCACCTGGTTGATCAGCTTCGTCGTCTGCCCCGCACCGGCCGGGCCCATATGCGTATAGTTGCTGGCGACGTGGTGGAGCACCTTGTGCGCGTCCGCCACATCTTCCGCCTTGCCGCCGGCCATCAGCGTCAGCTCGCCGACGAGGGCTTTCGGCGCCCCGCCCGAGAGCGGGGAGTCGACCCAGCGCAGACTCTTTTCGGCGGCGTCCGCCGCCAGCTGGCGTGTCGCGTCGGGGTCGATAGACGACATGTCGATGATCAGCGTGCCGGGCTTCGCGCCAGCGGCGACGCCGCCATCGCCGAACACGGCGCGGCGCACGATCGCAGCGGAATTGAGGCTGAGGATGACGAAGTCGGCCGCTGCGGCGGCCGCGGCCGCGCTGGCCGCGGCGCTGGCGCCCTTCGCAACCAGCGCTTGCACCTTGGCCGTGTCGAGATCGAACACGAAGAGCCGGTTGCCGGTAGCGAGCAGGCGTTCGCCGATCGCTCCGCCCATGGCACCGGCACCGATTAGCGCGACTATGTTGGTCATGACGGTCGCTCCTCAAATCTGGACGTTATATCCGCGACAATCTTTTCTAGCGGTGCGTCGATCGTAACCGCGATCGCATTCTCGTCCTTGCCTGGCACTTCCAGCGTCGCGAACTGGCTGTCGAGCAGGCTGGTCGGCATGAAATGGCCGGTGCGCTCGCTCATGCGCCGGGAAATCAGTTCACGCGAACCATCGAGATAGATGAACAGCACCGGCGCGCGGGCCTGCTCGGTGATGAAATCGCGATAGGCGCGCTTCAGCGCCGAACAACCGACGATGACCGGTGCGGGCTGCAGCCTCAGCGTTCCGCCGACTTTCGCCAGCCATGGCCACCTGTCGGCGTCGTCAAGCGGAATGCCTGCGCTCATCTTGGCGGTGTTGGCTTCAGGGTGCAGCTTGTCGCCATCCACATACGTCGCGTGGATCGCACGGGCCAGCGCCTCGCCCACCGTCGTCTTGCCCGAACCGGTGACGCCCATGACGACCATGCGCGGCGGCAGGTCAGATCGAAGCTGTGATGCCGCCATCGACATAGAGGACATGTCCGTTGACAAAGGAAGAGGCGTCGGACGCCAGGAAGACGCAGGCGCCGACCAGTTCTTCGACCTTGCCCCAGCGGCCAGCCGGCGTGCGCTTTTCAAGCCAGGCGCTGAAGGCCGGGTCGGCGACAAGGGCCGCATTGAGCGGCGTGTCGAAATAACCGGGCGCGATGGCGTTGCATTGCAGGCCGTGCCTGGCCCAGTCGGTCGCCATGCCCTTGGTGAGATTGCCGACCGCGCCCTTGGTCGCCGTGTAGGGCGCGATCCCCGGCCGGGCGAGCGCGGTCTGCACGCTGGCGATGTTGATGATCTTGCCGCGGCCGCGCCGGATCATGTGGCGCGCCACAGCCTGGCCGACATGGAAGACGCTGGCGACGTTGGTCTGCAGCAGGCGCTCGAACGCGTCGGCGGGAAAGTCCTCGAGCGGCGTACGGAACTGCATGCCGGCATTGTTGACCAGAATGTCTATCGCTCCGTGAGCCTGCTCGAACGCATCGATGGCGGCGCGTACCGCATCATGGTCGGTTGCATCGAAGGCCAGCGTCACAGCACCGGGGATTTGCGCGGCCGCAACGGCGAGTTTTGCCTCGTCGCGGCCGTTGAGGACCACTTTGGCCCCGGCACCGGCGAGCCCTTTTGCCAAGGCAAGGCCGATGCCTTGCGAGGAGCCGGTGACGAGCGCGGTGCGCCCGGTGAGATCGAACAAGGTGGACGACATTTTCTCGATTGCCTCTCGTCGCTGACCGTTTTATGTTATCGATAACATCAGCTGTCAAGTCAAGTGGAGCGAAAACCGATGCAGCGGCCCCATATCCTTCAGGTTGGACCTTATCCCGCGTGGGACGAGGTGCCGCTCAACGAAGCCTTCGTGGTGCATCGTTATTTCGCGGCCGAGGACAAGCCGTCCTTCCTCGCCGAGGTCGGGCCGCAGGTCCGCGCCATCGCCACCCGCGGCGAACTCGGCGCGAACCGCGCCATGATCGAGGCGTGCCCGGCACTCGAGGTCGTCTCGGTCTACGGCGTCGGCTTCGACGCGGTCGATCTGTCGGCGTGCCGAGAGCGCGGCGTGCGGGTCACCAATACGCCTGATGTGTTGACCAACGACGTCGCCGATCTCGGCATCGCCATGATGCTGTGCCTGTCGCGCGGCATGATCGGCGCCGAGCGCTGGGTGCGCGATGGCAGCTGGGCCTCTAAGGGCCTTTACCCGCTGAAGCGCCGAGTCTGGGGCCGGCGGGCCGGCGTGCTCGGCCTCGGCCGCATCGGCTATGAGGTGGCCAAGCGTCTGGCCGGCTTCGGCATGGACATCGCCTACAGCGACGTCGCGCCCAAGGATTTCGCCGCGGACTGGGAGTTCGTCGCCAATCCCGTCGCCCTGGCCGGCCGTTCGGATTTCCTGTTCGTGACGCTCGCGGCGTCGGCCGCGACACGCCACATCGTCAATGGCGAGGTGATCGCGGCGCTTGGCGAGGACGGCATGCTGATCAACATTTCGCGCGCCTCCAATATCGACGAGGAGGCGCTGCTCGATGCGCTCGAGAAGAAGGCGCTCGGGTCTGCCGCGCTCGACGTTTTCGAGGGCGAGCCGAAGCTCAATCCGCGGTTCCTGGCGCTCGACAACGTCCTTTTGCAGCCGCACCATGCGTCGGGCACCATCGAGACACGCAAGGCGATGGGCAAGCTGGTACGCGACAACCTTGCCGCCCATTTTGCCGGCCAGCCGTTGCTGACGCCGGTGCTGTGAAATTGTTTTACGCAAGTGTTCACGAAAAGCCTGCCTGCACAGTCCGAGGAGTTCGCCTGCCATGAAGTCGATCGTCATCCACGCCGCCAAAGACCTGCGCATCGAGGACCGTCCGGTCGAGGAGCCGGGGCCGGGCCAGGTGCTGTTGCGTCTCGCCGCCGGCGGCATCTGCGGCAGCGACCTGCACTACTACAATCACGGCGGCTTCGGAACGGTGCGCCTGAAGGAGCCGATGATCCTCGGCCACGAAGTCTCCGGCGTGATCGAGAGCCTCGGGCCGGGAGTGAGTGGACTGCAGACGGGACAGCTTGTCGCCGTGTCTCCGTCGCGGCCCTGCTACAGCTGCCGCTATTGCCGCGAGGGCATGCACAACCAGTGCCTCAACATGCGCTTCTACGGCAGCGCCATGCCGTTCCCGCATATCCAGGGCGCGTTTCGTGAAATGCTGGTGGCGGACGCGATTCAGTGCGTCCCGGCCGATGGGCTGACCGCCGGCGAGGCGGCGATGGCCGAACCGCTGGCGGTCTGTCTGCACGCGACGCGCCGGGCCGGAGAGATGCTGGGCAAGCGCGTGCTGGTCACAGGCTGCGGGCCGATCGGCCTGCTGTCGATCATCAGCGCGCGCCGCGCGGGTGCCGCCGAGATCGTCGCCGTCGACATCGCCGATTTCACGCTGTCGATGGCCATGCGCGCCGGCGCCGACAAGACCATCAACACCCGAAGCGAGCCGGAAGGATTGGCGCCCTACCTTGCCGACAAGGGAACGTTCGACATCCTCTACGAATGTTCGGGCGCGGCGGCGGCGCTGGCGCAAGGCATCGCGGCGCTGCGTCCGCGCGGCACCATCGTCCAGCTCGGCCTCGGCGGCGCCGAGATGGCACTGCCGATGTCGACGGTGACCGCCAAGGAACTGTCGATCAACGGCTCGTTCCGCTTCCATCCCGAATTCGCCGTCGGCGTCGAGCTGATGCGCAAGGGGCTCATCGACGTGAAGCCGCTGATCACCCACTCGGTGCCGGTCGACGAAGCACTTTCCGGCTTCGAGCTCGCCAACGACCGCGGCCAGGCGATGAAGGTCCAGATCGCGTTTGCGTGAGCCGCAACGGCGCGTTGCATTCCGCCGTGATATCGATAACGTACGGCCATGCAATCTTCGCCCAAAAGGCCGACCATGGCCGATGTAGCGCATCGCGCCAACGTCTCGACGATGACCGTCTCGCGCGCTTTCAAGCGCGACGCTTCGGTCAGCGCCGATACGCGCGACCGCATCCTCAAGGCGGCTGAAGAGCTCGGCTATGTCTTCGACAGCATCGCCGCCAATCTGTCGTCGCGGCGCTCCGGCTTCTTGGCCGCGACGATCCCCTCGATCAACAACGCCAATTTCGCCGACACGGTGCGCGGCATGACCGAGGGCCTGCGTGACAGCGGGCTGGAGATCCTGCTCGGCTTCACCGACTATAATGTCGAGGAGGAGGAACGCCTGGTCGGGCAATTGCTGCAGCGTCGCCCGGAGGCGATCATCGTCACCGGCGGCCGGCACACGTCGCGCTGCCGCAAGTTGCTGGCCAATGCCGGCGTTCCGGTCGTGGAGACCTGGGATTTGCCGGCCGAGCCCATCGGCCACGTCGTCGGCTTTTCCAATGCCGATGCCGGGCGGCTGATGGTCGATCATTTCGTTCAGCGCGGCTATTCGAGGCTGGGCTTTATCGGCGGCGACACCTCGCGGGACACCCGTGGTCTGGACCGCCGACGCGGCTTCGTCGCGGCGCTGGAGGACCGCGGCCTCGACGCTTCGCGCGTGATTGCCTCCGGCGTGCCGCCGATCTCGATGCGCGAGGGCGCGACCGCCATGGTCGAGATGATCTCGCGCTGGCCGGACACACAGGCGGTGATGTGCGTGTCCGACCTCTCCGCCTTCGGCGCCCTGATGGAATGCGTTCGACGCGGCATCCGCGTGCCGGACGACGTGGCGATTGCCGGCTTCGGCGCCTATGATCTCGCCGAGCAGTCGGTGCCTTCGATCACCACGATCGACGTCGGCGCGCATGAGATCGGCATCCGCGTCGCCGAGCTGGTGCTCGACCTGCTCAACGGGCGGCGAGCGCTCGACGATCGCGTCGTGGTCGGCATGACGCCCAAGGTTGTTGTGCGACACACGGCCTGAAGCGTCGGAAAAAACGAACGGCCGGCGGGATGATCGCCGACCGCTCGCTGATCGTTCTGGATGGCGTCTATTTGCCCCAGATCTTCTTGTATTGGTCGCGGTAGCCGTTGCCCGGGTCGAAACGGTTGTCCGGGCCGCCGTCGAACTCGACATTGTCGGAAGTCACCACATGCAGCGGCGAGATGTAACCCGACCATTTCTCGCCGGCCATGGCGCGGTTGAGCTCGTCAACAAGCTGCCAGCCCTGCAGGTTCAGCGGCTCGGCCACCGTCACCTTCTGGAACTGGCCGGAGCGGATGCGCTGGTAGGCCGATTCCGAACCGTCGCCCGCCGCGACGTTGATCGGCGCATCGGTGCCGGACTTGCCGGCCGCCGCGAGCGACGGCCCCATAAAGTCGAAATAGAGGTCGTTGATCGCCAGCGAATGGGTCCATTGATCGCCGTATTTCTGCAGCAGCGAGGTGGTGAGCTGCGGCATGCGCTGCGAGGTCTCGGCGATCGGCGTGTCGACATATTCGAGCACCTTCCCGCCGAGATCCTCGATCTCCTTCTTCATCCGGTCCGCCTTGGCGATAGCGATCTGGTAGGTGGAATCGGTGAAGATGATGACGCCGGGCTTGCCCTTGGCGTCGACAAAGGCCCAGTCGGCCGCCGACTTCGAAACTTGCATTGGATCGGTCGAGACGTTGGCGACGATGCCGAGATCGTCGATCGGGCCGACGGTCGGCGCGGCGTGCCAGGCCACCATCGGGATCTTGGCCGCCTTGGCCTGCTCCATCGCCGGCTTCTGCTCGACGGCGTCGAAGCCGTTGATGATGATGCCATCGGGATTGAGCGCCAGCGCCTGGCCGAAGGCAGCGGTGCGGCCGCCGATGGAGCCGGCGCCGTCAAGCGTCTTGACCGTCCACCCCAGGGCGGCAGCGGCTTCCTCGACACCCTTGGTGACGCCGAGGATGCCGCCGTTCTTCATGTCGGCGCCGAGCACGACGATGGTCTTGCCGGCAGCCCCTTTCGGTCCCGTGGTCGGTCCGTCCCACTTCTCGACCTTGCTGGCATATTTATCCACCACCGCTTTGGCGTCGGCCATCGGGTCGGCCAGCGCCGGCGAGGCGATGCCAAGCGCCAGGCAGGCAATTCCGAGCTGTAGGACTGTTCTGCGCTGCATATCGTTTCTCCCATTAAACATTGTCGGTTGTATTTGTTGATTGGCTGGTGGCTGGTCGGCTGGTGGGCGCGGATGCCGGCACCACCGCGCCGCGGCGCCGCTGCGCGTAGCCGGCAATGCCGATCGCGACGAGCAGGGTGACGCCGTTGAACAACGGCTCTACCCAGAACGACCCGCCGAACTGCTGGATGCCGGAAATGCCTACGGCGAGGATAACGACGCCGACGATCGTGCCCCAGACATTGACGCGGCCCGGCTTGATGGTGGTCGATCCGAGGAATGCGCCGACCAGGGCCGGCAGCAGGTATTCGAGGCCAACACTGGCCTGGCCGATCCTGAGCTTCGAGGCCAGCAGCACGCCGCCCAAGGCGGTGAGCGCGCCGGAGGCGACGAAGGCCCCCATGACGAATTTCTGCACCGGAATGCCGTTGAGCGCGGCCGCCTTCGGATTGGCGCCGATGGCGTAGAGGTAGCGGCCAAGCGGCATATATTCGAGCACCAGCCACATCACCAGCGCCAGCACGACCACGTAGTAGCCGGTGATCGGCAGGCCGAACAGCATGGTGCCGTTGAGGGAAAGGAAACCGTCGGGAAGCACGCCGACGACCTGGCGGCCGCCCGTGTACCACATTGCCAAAGCGTAGAGCACCGTGCCGGTGCCGAGTGTGGCGATGAAGGAATCGATGCGCGCCACCTCGACCAGCAGGCCGTTGATGAAGCCGGTGAGCACGCCGAGCAGGATGACGATGAGCACCGCGAGCGGCCAGGGCACGCCGAATGCGGTTTGCAGGCTGATGGCAAGGATGTGCCAGAGCACGATGCCGTAGCCGACGGTGAGGTCGATGCGGCCCGAAGCCATCGGAATCATCGCCGCCAGCGACAAGAGCGCGATGATCGCCTTGTCGGAAACGATCGAGCGCAAATTGAGCAGCGTCGGGAACGTCCGCGGCAGGAGCAGCGAGAAGAGCAGGATCAGGAGCAGCGTCAGGATCGGCAGGCCGTAGACCGGCAGATAGCGCGCCGCCTTCTGGCCGTAGCTCAGTCCGGCGAGCTCCGAACGGGTCGGCTCCAGCGCCGTCGATTTGATCGAGTTCATGGATCCTCCTCAGGCGGCTTCGGACACGGAAGCGGCGCTGATGAGCGCCGCCGTCGTCAAGGCATCGCCGGCGAGCTCGCGCACGATGCGATTGTGCGAGAAGACGAGCGCGCGGTGACAGATGTGGGCGACTTCCTCGAAATCGGTGGAGACGACGATCACTGCCAGCCCGGCTTCGACCGCGGCGGCGATCAGCCGATAGATCTCGGCCTTGGCGCCGACATCGACGCCCGCCGTCGGATCCTCGGCGATCAGAAGCTTACGGCCCGTCGCCAGCCAGCGGCCGACGACCACCTTCTGCTGGTTGCCGCCGGAGAGCGCCTCGATCGGCAGGTGCGGGTCATTGGGCCGCAGTCCCAGCCGTGCGCCGAGCTCCCGCGTCAGCTCGCTTTCCCGGGCCGGCTTCATGAAGGAGAAGAGCCCGCGGCCGACGGCCGAGGGGTTGAGATACATGTTCTCGCGCACCGAGAGCGACAGCGCCACGGATTCCTCGGTGCGGTCGCGCGCAATCAGTCCGACGCCGGCGGCAAGAGCGGCGCCGACCGAGGACAGGTCGAGGCGCTTGCCGTCGAGCCAGGCCAAGCCGTCGAAAGCTTCGGCCCCAAACAGCGCGCGGCCGACGGCTTCCTGCCCGGCGCCCCGCAGACCGACCAGGCCAAGCAACTCGCCGGACCGTGCCTCGAAGCGAACCGGACCGACACTGCCGCAACTGAGGTTTTCCACCCTGAGCCGCTCCGGCCCGTCCTGCCAATGCGACTTGGCAAACATCTGGTGCGCCGGCCGGCCGACGATGAGATCGACCAGTTCCTGCGGCGTGGTCTCGGCCACCGGCTTGACGGCGACCATGCGGCCGTCGCGCATGACGGCGACGCGGTCGGCGATGCGGAACACCTCGTCCAGCCGGTGCGAGACATAGATCATGCCGACGCCGCGCTCGCGCAGCGGCCGCAGCGCCTCGAACAGGCGCTCGACCTCGTCCGCCGGCAGGCTCGCCGTCGGCTCGTCGAGAACCAAGACGTCGGCCTCGGTGGCCAAAGCCCGGGCAATCGCCACCAGAGACTTTTCGGTGCGCGAGAGGTCCTGCACTCGCGTCGCCGGATCGAAGGCACAGCCGACCAGCGCCAGCGCGCGCTCGGCGCGGCGCTCGGTGTCTTGCCAGTCGATCAGGCTGATGCGGCGCGAAAAGCCCTGCGCCATGCCGACATTCTCGGCCACGGTCATCCATTCGATCAAGCCGAGGTCCTGATGGATAAAGGCGACCTTCTGCGGCTGATTGGGGCGGGGCGGGCGATGGTGATAATCCTCGCCGCGAAAGCGGATCGTGCCCTGGTCGCGCTTGTGGATGCCGGCGAGCGTCTTGATCAGCGTGGATTTGCCGGCGCCGTTCTCGCCGAGCAGCGCGACGATCTCGCCCTCATGGATGTCGAGCGAGACCGACTTCAGCGCCAGGGTGCCGCCGAAGCGCTTGGAGATGTCGATGAATTCGATGAGCCTGGGCCGCATTATTTGGCCTCCTCCCAAGCCAAGCAAATGACTGAATTGCGACCGATGTTATCGCTAACATTTATGCAGGTCAAGTCTTGAAAATGGATCAACGCGCCGGCTATCGATGAGGCGGTTTTCGCGGAGAAGTACCATGTTCGGAGACATTGAAGGCGCTGGGTTCGAAGTTCTCGACGAGCGGTTCGAGCGGTGTTTCGTCGGTCACGTTGCGGTCGAGCGGCTGTGGACCGGCGGGCGCTGGCTCGAGGGCCCGGCGTGGTTCGCCGCCGGCCGGTATCTTCTTTTCTCCGACATCCCGAATGACCGCATCATGCGCTACGACGACACCAGCGGAACGGTCTCGGTCTTCCGCTCGCCGTCAAACAACGCCAACGGCAACACTGTCGATACGCAGGGGCGGCTGGTCACCTGCGAGCATCAAGCGCGGCGCGTCACCCGCACCGAGCATGACGGCTCGATCACGGTGATCGCCGACCGCTTCGAAGGCAGGCGCTTGAACTCGCCCAACGATGTGGTGGTGCGCTCGGATGGCACGGTGTGGTTTTCCGACCCGCCCTACGGCATCGCCACCGACTACGAGGGCGACCGCGCCGAGCAAGAGATCGAGGGATGTCATGTCTATCGCGCCGATCCTGGAACCGGTGAGATAACGCGAGTTGTCTCGACGATGGCAAAACCCAACGGCCTCGCCTTCTCCCCGGACGAGACGATCCTCTATGTCGGCGACACAGGCGTCACGCATCAGAAGGACGGGCCAAGGCACATCCGCAAGTTCGCTGTCGAAGGCAACAATCTGCGCGAACTCGGCGTTTTCACCACCTGCACGGCCGGTCTGTTCGACGGGTTCAGGGTGGACACGACCGGCCGCGTCTGGGCAGGGGCCGGCGACGGCGTCCATTGCTTCGATCCAGACGGCACGCTGATCGGCAAGATCCGCATCCCGGAGACGGTAGCCAACCTGACTTTCGGCGGTCCCAAGCGCAATCGCTTGTTCATCACGGCGCGGCAGTCGCTTTACGCGGCTTTCGTGGTGGCGAACGCGGCGGGGCGGGGGTGAAAGCCGCGACCTGAGGTCCGCGGCGTCGGCTGCGGTCTCAGCTGCTCCGCGTGGCGACAAACGTTGCCGCCGCCTTCAGCAAATCCGCCTGCTCGCCATAGGGCTCCAGCAGCGCATGCGCCTGGTCGATGAGGCCCTGAAGCTGCTCGCGCGCCCAGTCGGCGCCGTGCAGCGCGGCAAGTGTCGCCTTGCCGGCGGCGGCGTCCTTCTTGGTCGCCTTGCCCATCTGCTTTGCGTCGGCGGTGAGGTCGAGCAGGTCGTCGGCAAGCTGGAAGGCAAGACCGATCGCCGAGCCGAACTCCGCCAGCCTTTCACGGTCGACGGCGGATGCCCCGGCGACGATGGCGCCTGCCTCGCAGGCGAAACGGATCAGCGCGCCTGTCTTCATCGCCTGCAGACGGATGATGCCGGCCTCGTCCGGCCGCTTGCGCTCGGCCTCGAGGTCGAGCGTCTGGCCGCCGACCATGCCGCCGGCTCCGGCGGCGCGGGCGAGCGCCAGCACCAGCGCCGCCCGTCGCTCGGCCGGCAACGCGGTCGCCTCGTCGGCGATGATGTCGAAGGCCAAAGTCAAGAGCGCGTCTCCGGCAAGGATCGCGGTTGCCTCGTCGAAAGCTTTGTGCACCGTCGGCTGGCCGCGGCGCAGATCGTCGTCGTCCATGGCAGGAAGATCGTCATGGATCAGCGAATAGCAATGCACGCATTCGAGCGCGGCGGCGACGCGCAGCGCCGCCTCGTCATTTGCCGAAAACAGCGCCGCGCTTTCCACCACCAGAAAAGGTCGGAGCCGCTTGCCGCCGTTGAGCACGCCATGGCGCATCGCCGCCATCAGGCGTTCCGGCCGTGCGATCTCGCCGGAGAGCAGAGGCGCATCGAAGACCTGCCGCAGCAGGACCTCGACTGCTGCGGCGCGCGTAAAAAGCGCGGATTCGAAGGCCACCTGGTCGTCTTTCAACATGGCCGGGACCGGTAGCCGACACTCAGACGTTGCGCAAGCAGCTTCGCGCCATTATGCCGAAGTAGCGGGTGGCACGGGTGGGGCGGCTTGACGGAACCGATCGTCGAACATGAAAGCGAAGGGCTGGACATGGCACGGCCGCGGCGCCTGAACCGCGCCGGTCTCAAGCGCCTTGGCCGGCGCTGCCTGGTCGCGGCGATCGTGCTGGCCGCGATGCCGGTCGCGCTCACCTTTCTCTATCTGCCGCCCTTTGTGCATCCGGTTTCGACGCTGATGCTGAAGGATCTTGTCACCTTCTCCGGCTACGACCGGCGCTGGGTATCGATCGACGATGTGGCCCCGGTGCTCATGCATTCGGTGATCATGTCGGAAGACGGCCAGTTCTGCTTCCATCGCGGCGTCGACCTCGGCGAATTGCGCGGCGTGGTCGACGATGCGCTTGCCGGCGAGGCGACGCGCGGCGCCTCCACCATCACCATGCAGACGGTGAAGAACCTGTTTTTGTGGTCGCGGCCGCTGGGCAGCGTGCGCAAGGTGGTCGAGTTGCCACTGGCCGTCTATTTCGATGCGGTGATGTCGAAGCGCCGCATCATGGAGATCTATCTCAACATCGCGGAATGGGGGCCAGGCCTATACGGCATCGAGGCGGCCGCGCAGCATCATTTCGGCGTCTCGGCCAGGCAATTGTCGCGCCGGCAGGCAGCGCTGCTTGCCGTCAGCCTGCCCAACCCGATCGCGCGCAATCCGGCCAGGCCAGGCCCGGGGTTGAGGCGTCTCGCCAATCTGATCGAGCGGCGCGCCGGGCGTTCGGGCGCCTATGTCGGTTGCCTCGATTAAGGCGAAGCGGCGCCGGCTCAAAAAAATTCGCGCCAGTGCTGGCCAAAACGGCGCAAGGCGTGTATAGGCACCCGACTTTCTCAGATTATGGCCTCGATGCGGCCCTTTCGCGAGGGTTGCCGGGGCATTTTGACCATGTAGTGGAGCATATCCATGGCCGTTCCAAAAAGAAAAACCTCTCCGTCGAAGCGCGGCATGCGCCGCTCGGCCGACGCCCTCAAGGCCCCGACCTATGTCGAGGACAAGAATTCCGGCGAAATGCGCCGGCCGCACCACATCGACCTGAAGACCGGCATGTATCGCGGCCGCCAGGTGCTGGAGCCGAAGGAAAGCTGAGAAGCTTGCACGGGAAAGCTGAGAAGCTTCCATGGTTGTGACGTTTTCAGAGGACCGGCCGCTGGCCGGTCTTTTTGATTCTGGCGACCGGATGAAGGTCCTCGCGCTGGCTGGGCACGAGCCGCCGAAAAGGCAGCGGAAAAACGGCTGACATCGTTATTTCATTAGGATTTAGAGCGTGTTCGGCGCCATCGCCGAAAAGCCTTGACGGCGTGCCCGCCGCGCCTTTTACAAAAGGGTGCCTCATTGGAGACGCCCAGATGTTCGGTGCCATCCCGCTGCTGATCGTGCCCTTCGTCCTCTACAACCTCGGACTGCTCGGCCTGTTCGGCGGCGGCGACGATCCGTGGACGATCGAAATGTTCTCGTTCCGGATGATGTCAGGCGGCGTCTTCTCGATTACGCTCGGCGACCTGATGGTGCTAATCGGGCTGATCTTCCTCTTCGTCGAGATATCGAAATCGGTGCGCACCACCAATGCGTCGATCCTCGATCATCTGTTGTCGACGCTGGTCTTCATCGCCTTCCTGGTCGAGTTCCTGCTGGTGAAGGGCGCCGCGCATTCGGTGTTCTTCACGTTGATGATCATCGCGCTGTTCGATGTGCTGGCCGGCTTCTCCGTGTCGATGCGGTCGGCAAGCCGGGATATCAACTTAAACTAGGATTGCACCCGGCGACCCGCGGTCCAAAACGCCGTCAACCCGCGGCGGCGGCCCGGGGCTTACGGGCGACAACCGCCTCATAGGCGGTCTGCAACTGCCGGCGCACGGTCGGCGTGCCGGGCGGCGTCTTCACCGGCGCTCCAAGATGTTCGTGGCGCAATTCGTCCATGAACCGATCCCACAACGGCGGGCCGCCTTTTTCGAGCAGTTCGGCTCGGATCGACAGCTCCTCGCTGACCGGCAGCCAGACGCGGCCCCAGGCGCCGAGATGCGCCATGATCGGCACAAGGGTGATTGCCATCTCGGTCAGGCTGTAGATCGCCTTCTGCTTGTGGCTGGGATCGTCCGCCTTGGTCAGGAGGCCGAGCTCCATCAGCCGCTTCAGGCGATCGGCCAGGATGTTGGAGGCAATGCCTTCGATCGAGCCGTTGAGCAATTCCCGAAAATGACGCCTGCCGCCGAAGATAATGTCGCGCAGGATGATCAGGCTCCAGCGGTCGCCGAAAACTTCCAGCGACAGATTGATCGGGCAGCCGGAGCGGTGCTCGGTGTTCATGCCAGTCTCCAAAAAACCGGTTGCACTATGATATCAGCCTGCTTATCGTGCAACTGATTGCAATATGCAAGCAGATTGAGAGATAGAGGAGGGAAGGATGACCGTCTTGCCTCGCCCTGAGATCCATTCGGAAAGCTTCGGCGACCCGGCCGACCCGGCGATCCTTCTGATCATGGGCGCCATGGCCTCGATGCTCTGGTGGCCGGAAGCCTTTTGCCGGGCGCTTGCCGAGCGCGGCCGTTTCGTCATCCGCTACGACAATCGCGACACTGGTCTCTCGACCAAGTACACGCCGGGCGCGCCGCCTTACGGGTTCGAGGACATGGTCGATGATGCCGTCCGTGTGCTCGACGATCACAATATCGCCAAGGCGCAGGTCGTCGGCATGTCGATGGGCGGCATGATCGCGCAGATCGTAGCGCTGAAATATCCCGAACGGGTCAGCGCGCTCACCGTGATCTCCAACTCACCGCTCGGTGTCGATACGTCCGGTTTGCCGGGGACGAGCGAGGCCTACCGAGAGCATTCCGCCGAAGGTGCCGATGTCGATTGGTCGAATCGGCAACAGGTCATCGACTTCATGGTCAGGGACGCTCGCGCAATCGCCAGCACCCTGCATTCGTTCGACAGCGAACGGACTCGCGCGATGATCGAGGAGGACTACGATCGGTCCGGCGGTCTCGCCAGCGCCACCAACCACTTCCTGCTGAAGAGCAGCGGCCCGGAGCGGCGAATAAGGGATTTGACCGTGCCGCTGCTCGTCATCCACGGCACTACCGATCCGCTCTTCCCGATCGAGCACGGCGAGGCGCTCGCCGGCGCGGTTGCCGGCGGCAGGCTGGTGCGGATCGAAGGCGGCGGCCACGAACTGCACCGCAACGATTGGCCGCAAATCCTCGAAGCCATCGCCGCATTTGGCTAGCCCGGCGGGATTAGGATTGACACCAGCGGTCTGCGAAAATAGTTAAGTGATCACTTCAGTATTGCCTCGATCTCCGCCGACAGGAGAAAAAATGTCCCTGACGCTGTATTTCCATCCGCTCGCGTCCTTCTGCTGGAAGCCGCTGATCGCGTTCTACGAAAACAACACGCGGTTTGCGCCTCAGATCGTCGATCTCGGCGATGCGCAGTCACGCGCGGCTTTCCTGAAGGTTTCGCCGACGGGCAAGATGCCGGCCCTGCGCGATGACGCGCGGGGCCGCACGGTGCTGGAATCGACCATCGTAATCGAATATCTCACCGCCTATTATCCCGGGCCGGTCGAGCTCATTCCCGCCGACGTCGACCTCGCCATCAAGGTGCGCCAGGCAGACCGCTTCTACGACTTCTACGTGCAGGAGCCGATGCAGAAGATCGTCGGCGACCGGCTGCGGCCGCAAGACAAGACCGATCCGTTCGGAGTCGAGCAGGCGCGCGAGCAGCTGCGCAATTCCTACGCCATCATCGAACGGGAGATGCAGTCAAAAACGTGGTCAGTCGGCGACCACTTCACTTTGGCCGACTGCGCCGCCTCGCCTGCGCTGTTTTACGCCAACAAGGTCGAGCCGTTCGGCGACAAATTCCCCGCCGTGAAGCGCTATCACGACCGTCTGCTCGAACGGCCGAGCTTCGCCCGCGTGATCGAGGAGGCGCAGCCCTATTTCAAGTTCTTCCCCTACAACAATGGCTAGGCCTCGATGCTGCACGATCCCGCCCAGCTCGATCTGATGTTCCAGGCGCTTGCCGATCCCGCCCGGCGCCAGATGGTGGAACGTCTGTCGCGCGGACCGGCATCGGTCAGTCAGCTCGCCGAGCCGCTGGCGATGTCGCTGTCGGCCGTCGTCCAGCATCTCGCCGTTCTCGAGACGAGCGGGTTGGTGAGCACCGAGAAGCTTGGCCGGGTGCGAACCTGCCGGATCGAGCCAAACGCATTGCGGGCAGCCGAGCATTGGATCAACGAGCGGCGACTGGCCTGGGAACGCCGGCTCGACCGGCTCGGCGATTTTCTCACGGACATCAACGACCAAACCTGAAGGGGTCCGTCATGACCGAACGATCCGTCGTCCATTCCACCTTCGTCATCGAACGGCTCTATCCGGCGTCGCCCGAAAGGGTCTATTTCGCGCTCAGCGATCCGGCGGCCAAGAAGCGCTGGTTTTTTGATCCCGACAACCCGATGCCGAGCCGGCATGAAATGGACTTTCGCATCGGCGGCAAGGAGGTGAATGCCGGCTGCCCGAGCGACGGGCAGACGCATTTCTTCAACGCCGTCTACCAGGACATCGTGCCGAACAAACGCATCGTCTACAGCTATGAGCTGCTGTTCGGCGAAACCCGAGTCTCGGTTTCGCTGGCGACGATCGAGCTCATCGCGGAAGGCAAGGGAACGCGACTGATCCTTACGGAGCAAGGGGCCTTCTTCGACGGCATCGACTCGCCGGCCACGCGCGAGCATGGCACCGGCGAACTGCTCGACGCGCTTGGCGCGGCGCTGCAGGCAGCGAACTGAGGGCCTCTGGCTGGTGGCCAGCGGTCACTCTCCAGGGGAGAGTTCCCAGAACTGATCCAGCCAGACATTCAGCCTGAGGAAGCCGGCGGTGCTGACGGCGTAGACGCGTCTGGTGCCCTCGGCCCTGGCATTGACCAGACCGGCGTCGAGCAGGACTTTCAGATGCTGGGAAACGGCCGGGCGCGAAACCGGCAAACCGGCGGCCAACTCATTCACCGTCTTGGGACCGCGCCGGAGCTCTTCCAAGAGATAGCGCCGGTTGGGATCGGCTATCGCCACGAAAGCGTCGGAAAACATCATGCCTCATTTGTGGGGCAAAGTTCCCCAAATCTCAACCATCGGTTTCAACCTTTGTGCGCGGGTCGAGCCGCAAGGCTTCCGGCGTGACGGCGCGGTCTGCCGGCTGCGTCTTGAAGGCATCGCGGTTCTCGATCGGAACCGGCGCGCGGGCGCGGATGCGGAGCAGGGTGTAACCGGCAAGGCAGAGATGCGCGAGCGCGGTCGCAAGGAAGAGCGCTTCGGGGCGCAGCCAGCCCATCAAAGCGGCGGCCAGCAGCGGTCCGATCATGGTGCCGAAGCCATAGAGCAACAGCAGGCCGCCGGAAACCTTGACGAAATCCTCCGCCCGCGCGTGGTCGTTGGCATGCGCGACGGCGATCGAATAGAGCGTGTAGGCGAAGGCGCCGTAGGCGGCCGTCAGCAAGATGACGAAAACGCCCGAACGCGGCTCGACCAGAAAGACCAGCACGGCAAACAGTGCCGCGCCGAAGGCTGCGCCCGCCAGCACGAAACGGCGGTCCGTGGTGTCGGATAGCCGGCCCGCGGGGAGCTGCATGGCCGCGCCGGCGATGACCACCAGGCTCATCATCAGCGCGATCTCGGCGGTAGAGATGCCGATGCGGGCGCCATAGACGGCGCCGAGCGTGCCCCAGGCACCATTGGCTATGCCGATCAGGAGGCAGGCAACCGCCGACACCGGCGAATTGGCGTAGAGGCCTTTGACGTCGAGCTTGACATCCTGCAGCGGCTTCGGATGCGACTGGGTCGATACCGCAGTCGGAAGGAGCGACAGGCAGAACAGGATGCCGGTGATCATGAACAGCGAGGCCGATTTCACATCGCCGCCGGCGACGATCATCTGGCCGCCCATGATCGAAGCATAGGTCACCATCATATAGAGGCCGAAGACGGTGCCGCGATTCTCGTTGGTGGCCTTCTCATTGAGCCAGCTTTCGATGACCATGAAGGCGCCGGCCATGGTGAAGCCGGTGAAGGCGCGCAGCAGGATCCAGAAATACTCGTCGATGATGAGGCCGGTGAGGAGCGCAATGATTGCGCCGGAGGCGGCGAAGGCGCCGAACGCCCTGACATGGCCAGCACGGCGCACCAGCCGCGGCGCGAAGAAACAGCCAGTGACGAAGCCGCCGGCCCATGCCGTGCCCATCAGGCCGAGCGAGGCGGTCGAGAACCCCTCAAGCTGGCCGCGCAGCGGCAAAAGCAGGCCATGCAGGCCGGAGGCCGCCAGCAGGAACGCGGTGCCGCGCAGCAGCGAGAGGATCGGTCGGTAGGTTGCGAACATAGGCTGATCCGGCTGGTAATTTCGAAGCGCAGGTCTGTTTGAGGGTGCAGCTCTGGCAGTCGCTTTCAGGCTTTTCCGGGGCGGCTGGCCATGCAGCCAGGATTATCCGCGGCGAAACAGTGCCTCGGCGGCGGATTTGGTGGCGCCCCTGGCGGCCCGCTCAGCTTCCAGCCTCGCGATCTCTTCGCGCAGCAGGTCAATGCGCTCGGACAAATCATCGACAGACAGCAGCGACAGATCCTGTCCGATCTCGTGTGGGCGGGGCTTCTTCCTGGGTTCGTCGTCGAAGATCGCCATCGTCGCTTCTCCCTGATTTCACCATTTGCCTGATTTGGTAATGAGCATACATAGGGCAGGGATGCCGATGCAAACAGCCGGCCAGCGGCATGAGGAAACGGGACAATTCATGGCAAGCGGACAGCATATTCCGGCAAAGATGACGGCGATCGCAATCTCGCAGCCTGGCGGTCCCAGGGTGCTGAAGCCGGAGACGCGCGACGTGCCCACGCCCGGCCCCGGCGAGGTCCTCATCCGCGTGCACGCGGCCGGCGTGAACAGGCCCGACGTGCAGCAGCGCAAAGGCGCCTATCCGCCGCCGCCCGGCGCCTCGGACCTGCCCGGGCTCGAGGCGGCCGGTGAGATCGCGGCGCTCGGTGACGAGATATCGCGCTGGCGCACCGGCGACCGGGTCTGCGCGCTGACGCCGGGCGGCGGCTATGCCGAATATGTCAAGGTCCACGCCGGCAGCGTGCTGCCGATCCCGGCGGGCTTTACCTATTCCGAGGCCGCGGCCGTGCCGGAGAACTACTTCACCGTCTGGCACAACGTGTTCGAGCGCGGCGGGCTGAAGAAAGGCGAGACGGTGCTTGTCCATGGCGGCTCGTCCGGCATCGGCACGACGGCCATACAGCTCGCCTCGGCATTTGGTGCCTATGTCATCACCACCGCCGGCAGCAAGGAGAAGTGCGAGGCCTGTCTTAGGCTCGGCGCCGACCGGGCGATCAATTATCGCCAGCAGGACTTCGTTGCCGAGGTCAAGGACGCAACCGGCGGCCGGGGCGCCGACGTCATCCTCGACATGGTGGGCGGCGACTATGTGGCGCGCAACTACGATGCGGCGGCGGTCGAAGGACGCATCGTCCAGATCGCCGTACAGGCCGGTGCGGTCGCCAGCACCGACTTCGCAAAGCTCATGGTCAAACGCCTTGTCCATACCGGCTCGACGCTTCGGCCGCGCACTGTCGAATTCAAGGCAGCCATCGCGGCGGCGCTCGAGGCTCAGGTCTGGCCGCTGCTCGGCACCCGCAAGGTCGCTCCGGTCATGGACATGATCTTCCCGCTGACGGAGGCCTGGCGGGCGCATGAGCGGATGGAGGAGGGCGAGCATATCGGCAAGATCGTCCTCGACGTCGGCTAGGATGCGCCCGATATAGGTGAGGCCGGCCTGCAAGCAATTTGTGTCCTGCGCTTCCGCTGCTCACGTACTTTAAGCTCCGGTTTGCGGACCAACCGTTTTGGGCTTGGCCTGACCTGAATCCTCGACGCATCCTGGGCGCTCGGATCCCTGGCGAGAGACTGAACAAAGGCCTAATGCTGCAATGCACAAAATGCATTGCCGCCATGCAAAAGAGTCCGTTCAATTCGTAGGCAAGGGTGCCTATTTACGCGGCATCGAACAACTGATCCCATGAATGGAGGACTGAAATGAACCCGATCCGCGCTTTCCGCAACTGGCGCCTCTACAATGAGACCGTGCGTGAGCTGAACAAGCTGAACGCCCGCCAGCTGAACGACCTCGGCATCAACCGCGCCGATATCGAGCGTATCGCCCGCCAGGCTCTTTGATTTGAAGCGCGACCGGCCGCAAGGCCGGGCCGCAGTCTCGAAGCCAGAGCCGTCGCAGACGCTTGCTCGTCTCCGGTTCCGAACCCGCTGGACTCCGTCCAGCGGGTTTTGTCTTTTTGGGTCCCGGCTGCTCCCTTCCCAAAAACATTGCGAAATCGTGACGGAGCGTTTATACAGGCCGCGAATTTCCCATTTTGGTGGCTCTAAAACCACCGCCCGCGCGGGAACGCGGGCGAACGAGAAGGATTTTTGATATGGCCAATACGCTGCTGATGCCCAAGGCCACCGCCGTCTGGCTGGTCGACAACACCGCGCTCTCCTTCGAGCAGATCGCGCAGTTCTGCGGGCTGCATCCGCTGGAGGTCAAGGCGATCGCGGACGGCGAGTCGGCGCAGGGCATCAAGGGCATGGACCCGATCATGACCGGCCAGCTCACCCGCGACGAGATCGCGCGCGGCGAGAAGGATCCGAACCGTCGGCTGAAACTCTCGGACCCCAAGGTGCGGGTGCCGGAATCGAAGCGCAAGGGCCCGCGCTACACGCCGCTGTCGAAGCGCCAGGACCGGCCGAACGCCATCCTCTGGCTGGTACGCAATCATCCCGAGCTCAAGGACGCGCAGATCGCGCGGCTGGTCGGCACGACCAAGTCGACGATCGAGCAGATTCGGGAGCGCCGGCATTGGAACTCGGCCAATCTGCAGCCGATGGATCCGGTGACGCTGGGCCTGACCTCGCAGATCGACCTCGACATGGAAGTCAACCGCGCCTCGCGAGGCCGCGAGCAGGCACAGCCGGTCGCCGGCGACACGCTGCTGCCGGCGGCGCTGACCGAAAGGCTGACGCCGGCTCCGGAGAAGCCGAAGGACGAGGATCAGGAGCTCGACGCCAATGCCGTGTTCGCCAAGCTTTCGGCGCTGAAGTCGAAGGACAAGAAAGAAGACGGGGAAGAGGAGTAAGGTCTCCCAGCCCGACAAAAAAGCCCGCTTCGCGCGGGCTTTTTTGTCGGCGGTGCCTGGGGAGGTCAGGTCCGCGCCGCTCGGTCGGGCGCCATGCCGTAATCCTCGCTGCGTTCCACGGCGCGATAGAAGTCGGCGAGCTGCTTGCCGCGCTCCGGCTTGTAGATACGCCCGGCAATCACCACCGAAGCGATGCGGTCGATGCGGAAGGCGCGAAAATCGTCGCGCATCTCGCACCAGGCCACCAGGGTCCAGACCTTGCCCCAGAACCAGAGGCCCAGCGGCCGAATGTCGCGCGCCGTGCCGCGCCCGGCTTCGTCCGAGTAGTCGATGGTGAGCACCTGTCGCTTCTCGATGGCGCGCTCGATGAGGTCGATCGCCTCGCGCGCGGCATCGCTCACCACCCACATCGGCGTGTGGATCTCGGTGCGGGCGATGCGGTCCTTTTCCGTGTCGGGCAGCACCGCACCGATCTTGACCAGCGCCTCGTCGGCGGCCCTTGCCATCGCCGCGCCGCCAAAGGCGCGCACCATGCGGGCGCCGGCAACCAGCGCCACGATCTCGTCACGCGTGAACATCAGCGGCGGAAGGTCGAAACCCTCCCTCATCATGTAGCCGACACCCGCCTCGCCGTCGATCGGCACCCCGGTCGACTGCAAGTCGGCTATATCGCGGTAGATGGTCCGCTCGGACACCTCGAGCCACGTCCCGAGCTTCTGCGCGGTGACCAGTCTGCCTCCGCGCAGATGCTGCACGATCTGGAAAAGCCTGTCGGCGCGGCGCATCGTTTGACCCCTTGGCTTCGGTTCTACGCATGCCGCGGTCCCAAAACCGGTTCCCGCAGGTTCGAGGCTGCTTCAATAACGCAAGCCTCCTGACAACATAGTGTCAGGAGGCTGCAGCCACTCCACCACCGGACAACGGCGTCTTTCCTGAAACCCAGCGTTTCAACCGACATTACATCTGGGCGCGGCATGGCCGCTATCCAAGTCATGCGCCGAAAAATTTCAGTTCTCACGCACGCGGCCGTTATAAAGGTCCGGCCAACCGATGTCCTTGCGAATGTCCGCCGGCAAAGTGTTCAGGAAACGCTGGGTCCGGATCTCGTTCCGCACGGTGCGGATCTTGCCGACATAGTGCTGCACGCTACGCAGGATGGTAAAACCGTTCATGACCGAGCTCCTCTTTTTGACAAGAGGAGTATCTCACACCCCTGCTGACAGCAGTCTGTCAGCAGGGGTGTGAGGTAGCCGAAGCCGGCGCCAGAACGATCAGCGCGGTCCCAGGGCGCCCCTTTGTTTGTCAGGAGCGATGCGGTGGCGAAAGCGCCAAGAACCGCTTTGACAGCCGCCGAAGATGCTGGTCAAAGGCGGCATGACGAAACTGCTCGCCCTTGTCATCATCGGCATCATGCTCATCCAAATCGTCAAGCCGCTCGGCTGGCCGGGGCTGAAGCGCCGCAGCGATTTCTGGAAGCTGGCGCTGCTTGCAATGGCCGCAATCTCGCTGGCGGCCGTGCTTGGTCATTGGGCTTGAGGCACGTCGATATCAGGTGGGGACGGCCTGCGAAGGGCGGCGCTTCCGGCGAACGAGGCCAGTCACTCGCAGCAGTCTGAGCGGTCCCTGCCTTGACCTGGTATTCGTCGTGGAGCCGCACCCCAGTCGGTCAAGCCGTGAAAGAGGCCGGTCTCGTTGCGGCCCTTCGGCGTCAGGTCGAGCTAGTGACAGGCGCCGATCAGCCATCGCCGCCGCGGGCGCGCGAGATGAAGATGAGGAAGATGTCGCCGGTTTCGTCGCGCTGCATGGCCATCTCAAGTCCTTTCCTGGCACGGACGTTCGACATCGGCGCGACCCGACAGGGCCGTCGCTGTTTCCATGCCCAGCCAAGAGTGCGGCCGGCAGAAACAAAACCCGGGCCTTGGCCTGGCCGGGCCTTGGACCGGGTTTCAGCGCTTTAGGGAAAGCTCAAAGCGCGTCGACGCGCTTCAAGCCGTTGTTGATGCATGTCGTTGCCCCAGAACCGCTGCACACTTCTGGCGACATGCATTGCTATCAGGCGGCCTTTTCCAGCGCCGGCTGCCATTGTCCGAGCGCCGCCAGATGATTCATGTGGGCACGATGGATGAAGGCAGCCTGGCCGGCGGCGACGTTCGACGCCTTGCCGCTCCAGGCCTTCTGCGCGGCCGCCTGCAGGGCGCGGCCGTAGGAGAAGGAGAGCTTCCACGGATGCGGGCCGATGACATTGATGGCGTTAAGGTTGGCCGTCGCTTCCTCGTCGTCCTGGCCGCCCGACAGGAAGGCAATGCCGGGCACCGCCACAGGCACGGCTTCGCGAAACAGCTTGATCGTCTTCTGGGCGACCGCTTCGGGACTGTCCTTCTTGCCCGATTTCTTGCCGGAGATGACCATGTTCGGCTTGAGGATGGTGCCTTCGAGCACCACGCACGCGGCATAAAGCTCGCCATAGAGCTTCAGCAGGGTCGCCTTGCTCACCTCGTAGCAAGTGTCGATCGAGTGGGCGCCGTCCATCAGCACTTCCGGCTCGACGATCGGCACGATGCCTGCCTCCTGGCAGAGCGCGGCGTAGCGTGCCAGCGCATGCGCGTTGGAGGCGATCGAGGTGGCTGACGGCACGCCCTTGGCGGTGTCGATGTCGATCACCGCGCGCCATTTGGCGAACCGGGCGCCGAGTTTATAGTAGTCCGCCAGCCGCTCGCGCAGGCCATCGAGACCCTCGGTGATGGTATCGCCGGGAAAGCCGGCGAGAGGCTTGGCGCCGACATCGACCTTGATGCCCGGAATGGCGCCGGCGGCCTTGATGATGTCGACCAGCGGCGTGCCGTCGGCAGCCTTCTGGCGAATGGTCTCGTCATAGAGAATGACGCCGGAAATATACTTGGTCATCGCCTCCTTGGCGCGGAACATCATCTCGCGATAGTCGCGCCGATTGTCGGCGGTCGATTCGACGCCGATGACGTCGAAGCGCTTCTTGATGGTGCCGGAGCTCTCATCGGCGGCCAAAAGGCCCTTGCCATCCGCCACGATCGCGGCGGCAATGTCTTCGAGACGTTCGCTCATGGTGCTCTCCTAAGGTGCGTTTCATTCCGCGCTAGCAGAACACTACCGCCAAAGGAATGACGCCGAAAAGCTCGAATCGATTGAAACTCTCGATAGCTGCGTCCGCTCGGAAAGTCTTGAATGACTCAGCGCTTCAGCACCTCGACGCCTGGCAGAGGCTTGCCTTCCATCCATTCGAGGAAGGCGCCGCCCGCGGTGGAGACATAGGTGAAGTCGTCGGCGACGCCGGCATGGTTGAGAGCGGCTACCGTGTCGCCGCCGCCGGCGACCGAGACCAGCTTGCCTTCCTTTGTGCGGGCTGCCGCATGCTTTGCCGCAGCCACCGTGGCGCGGTCGAAGGGTTCGATCTCGAATGCACCGAGCGGGCCGTTCCAGACCAGCGTGGCAGCGCGGTCGATCCAATCGGTGACGCTCTTCACGGTTTTCTCGCCGACATCGAGGATCATGCCGTCTGCGGGCACGTCGGAGATGGCGACGGTTTGGCTGGCGGCACCCGCCTTGAATTCCTTCGCCACGACGCCGTCGGTGGGCAGAATGATGGCGCAGCCGGCTTCGGCCGCCTCGATCATGATCTGCTTGGCGGTGGAGGCCAGGTCATGCTCGCAGAGCGATTTGCCGACATCGGTGCCGCGCGCGGCGAGGAAGGTGTTGGCCATGCCGCCGCCGATGACCAGCGCGTCGACCTTCTTCACCAGGTTCATCAAAAGATCAATCTTGGTCGAGACCTTGGCGCCGCCGACAATGGCCACGACGGGCCGCGCCGGGTTGCCGAGACCCTTTTCCAGCGCGTCGAGCTCGGCCTGCATGGTGCGGCCGGCATAGGCCGGCAGGCGGTGCGCCAGGCCTTCGGTCGACGCATGCGCGCGGTGGGCGGCGGAAAAGGCATCGTTGACGTAGATGTCGCCATTGGCGGCGAGCTTGTCGGTGAAAGCCTGATCGTTCTTCTCCTCGGCCTTGTGGAAGCGGGTGTTTTCCAAAAGCAGGACGTCGCCATCCTTCATGGCGGCAACCGCGTCGGCGGCCTTGTCGCCGATGCAGTCGGAGGCGAAGCCGACCGGGCGGCCGAGCACTTCCGCCGTGGCGCGAGCGATCGGCTCCAGCGAGAATTCGGCCGACGGGCCGTCCTTCGGACGACCGAAATGCGCGAGCAGTATCACCCTGGCGCCTTTGCCGGAGAGCTCGGAAATGGTCGGCGCGATGCGCTCGATGCGGGTGGCGTCCGTCACCTTGCCGTCGGCGACGGGAACGTTGAGGTCGACGCGCACCAGGATGCGCTTGCCGCCGACGGCGCCGATATCGTCGAGTGTCTTGAAGCCGGCCATGGTCGTTCCTTTCCGCCAAAAACGCGGCGACCTTACCCGCCACCGGGCACGATGCAAGGCCTGGGCCACACAGCGTGTGCAAAAATGATGTCGTTGTGTGACGTCAGCTCTCGCTGGCTGATTTTGGCGCTATGGGCTTGGACGTCGTCATTTCGTCCGGCTCGCTTTGAGGAACCTTGCTTGGCGCCGGTTTGCGCCAGCCGCGGATAAAGGCGGCGATGCGGTCGGCGATCTCGCCGGCGCTCAGGAAAACCGGCACGCGCGCCACCGGCGCGGTCGGCTCGAAGGACAGGCCAAGCCCGGTGATCCGGCCCTTCTCGTCGACATCGCGTACGATAAGCTCGATCGGGCCGATCATCACGCGGTCGGCATATTCGGCCTGGCCGCCGAGCCGCTCGGTGACCAGCGCCGCGACGGTGAGCTTCTGTTCGGCCTCGGTGAGGCCGGGTCCATAGGCGGCTTCGAGCTCGGCGGCGGAGCGGGCCGGATCGACGGCAAAGGCGCCAAAGAAGTCGGCATCCTCGGGGTCGACGACGGCGCGGCTGGCGAAGAGCTTGTCGAGCAAGCGCGGATAGCGGTCCGGCACGAAGATGTAGACCTGATCGCCGGCGGCGAGCCGGCCCATGTCCTGGAACCGCATGGAGCGGCCATCGCGCAGCACCAGCGAAGGCCTCGCCCAGCGCGGGATGCGTTCGCCGCGCGCCACCGGACTACCAGGGGCGACGCGATAGGCGAGCAGCTCGTGGTGGGCCGAGCCCGGCAGCTCGAGCTCGACCTTGTCGAGCGGTCCAAGCCTTGCCGGCACAATGAGGCCGAGACGGCGCGCCAGCGGACCGACTGTCCAGCCCTGCACCACCAGCGAGACCAGCACGATGATGAAGGCGACATTGAAGATGAGGCGACCGTTGGCGAGGCCGCCGAGCAGTGGCGTGATGGCAAGCAAGATCGAAACGGCGCCGCGCAACCCGACCCAGGAGACGAAGGCGACCTCCGGACGTGGCAGGCGGAACGGCATCAGGCAGAGCCAGACGGCCAAGGGCCGCGCCACGAAGATCAGGAACAGGCCGAGCAGGATCGCCGGCAGCAGGATCGCTGGGAATTGCGAGGGCGTGGCAAACAGGCCGAGGATCAAAAACATGATGATCTGCGCCAGCCACGACATGCCGTCCTGGAAGCGCTTCAGGATGGTGACGGCGCGAATGTCGGAATTGCCGGCGACGAGGCCGGCGAGATACACCGCAAGGAAGCCCGAGCCGCCGACGGCGCCGGCTGCGGCGAACACCATCAGCGACAGCGTCAGCACGAAGATCGGCAGCAGGCCATGGTCGAGGTTCAGTCGCTCGACGAGGCGCACGATCGCCAAGCCGCCGAGCACGCCGATGATGGCGCCGAGTCCCATGTTGATGAAGAAGCCGATCACCAAACTGGTGGCGAGAACGTTTGCCTCAGGGTTGGCATGCGCGGCGATGATCTCGACCAAAGAGATGGTGAGGAAGATGGCGATCGGATCATTGGTGCCGGATTCAACCTCGAGCGTCGAGCGGACGCGCTCGCGCAAATGGATCTCCCCGGCGCGCAGTAGGAAGAACACCGCCGCTGCGTCGGTCGAAGCGACGGCGGCGCCCAGCAGCGAGGATTCCAGCCAGCTGAGATTGAGGAGGTAGTAGGCGGCGACGCCGAAGATGCCGGTGGTCAGGAGGACGCCGACGGTGGCCAGCGACAGCGCCGGCCCGGCCGCCTGGCGCAAGGCGTTGAGCGGCGTGCCGAAACCGGAATCGAACAGGATAATGGCCAAAGCCAACGAGCCGGCGAAGTAAGCCAGCCGCGCATTGTCGAATTCGATGCCAAGGCCGTCGACGCCGGTGGCAAGGCCTATGCAGAGGAAGAGGAGCAGCAGGGGCGCGCCGAAGCGGAAGGCGATCAGGCTCGAAAAGGCGGCGGCGACAACAAGCGCTGTGCCGACCAGCGTCACGAGATAGATCGCATGCTCCATCCGGAATTGCCCCTCAAATCCGCGTCCCTCCCGCTTTACGGCAGAGTGGGGCGAAGACATGACCAGTGCAAGGCGGCAGCGTGGCTTTTTTGCCCCATGCCGCTGCGTCGAACGAAAACGCCCGGCCGAAGCCGGGCGTTTCACACGATAAAAAAGGAAGCCTGAGGTCAGGCGATGGTCTTGCCGAAGGCGACAGCCGTGTCGCCCATGCGGTTCGAGAAGCCCCATTCGTTGTCGTACCAGGAGAGCACCGAGACGAAGTTGCCGTCCATGACCTTGGTCTGGTCGAGCGCCGCGATCGAGGAGTGCGGATCGTGGTTGAAATCGATCGAGACGTTCGGGTGATGGGTGACCGAGAGCACGCCCTTCAGCTTGCCCTTGGAGGCGGCGATCAGCGCTTCGTTGATCTCCTGCGCGGTGGTCGAGCGCTTGGCGATGAATTTGAAATCGACGACCGAGACGTTCGGAGTCGGCACGCGGATGGAGATGCCGTCGAGCTTGCCCTTGAGCTCGGGCAGCACCAGACCGATCGCCTTGGCGGCACCGGTCGAGGTCGGGATCTGCGACAGCGCCGCGGCGCGGGCCCGGTAAAGGTCCTTGTGCATGGTGTCCAGCGTCGGCTGGTCGCCGGTGTAGGAGTGGATCGTCGTCATCATGCCCTTCTCGATGCCGACGGTCTCGTGCAGCACGGCGGCAAGCGGCGCCAGGCAGTTGGTGGTGCAGGACGCGTTGGAGATGACGACGTGGTCCTTGGTCAGCTTGTCGTGGTTGATGCCGTAGACGACCGTGAGATCGGCGCCTTCGGCCGGGGCCGAGACGATGACGCGCTTGGCGCCGGCTGTCAGATGCGCGGCAGCCTTGTCGCGCGCAGTGAAGATACCGGTGCATTCGAGCGCGATGTCGATGCCGAGATCTTTCCAGGGCAGCTGGGTCGGATCTTTGATGGCGGTGACCTTGAACTTTTCCTTGCCGACGGAGATCTGGTCGCCGTCGACCGTCACTTCATGCGGGAAGCGGCCATGCACGCTGTCGTAGCGGAGCAGATGCGCGTTGGTCTCGACCGGCCCGAGGTCGTTGACGGCGACGACGTCGATGTCCTTGCGGCCGGATTCATGAATGGCGCGCAGGATGTTGCGGCCGATGCGGCCAAATCCGTTGATGGCAACTCTGACGGTCATGTTTCTCTCCCTGGGGGCTGGAAAGTGGAGGGGTCCGCTGCTTCATAGCGGCGGGCGTGCAAAGAATCCAGCCGCAGAAGCCGGAATTTAAATCGATTAGGTTGGTCCAGTCCGGCGACATCCTTTGAATGGGCTTCGCCGGACGGGGCGTTGCTTTTTATGCATGCCGCTCGAGATCGCTGCGCGCTTTTGAGCGACATGCGATGGCTCACTCGCCGTGCAGGCGCGCCTCCACGGCCTTGGCCGCGGCCTCGGCGGTGATGCCGAAATGCGGATAGAGCTGCTCGATCGAGCCGGAGGCGCCGAAGCCGGTCATGCCGACGAAGATGCCGTCGATACCGATCAGGTGATCCCAGCCCTGGCGGATGCCGGCCTCGATAGCGACCTTCACCTTGGCGTTGCCGATGGTCTTCCTGCGATAGTCCTCCTCCTGCTGGTCGAACAACTCGAAGCAGGGCACCGATACGACGCGGGTCGGATGGCCGTGTTTTTCGAGCAACTCGCGGGCGCCAAGGGCGACCTCGACCTCCGAGCCCGTGGCGAAGATCGTCACGGCCGCCTCGCCGTTTGCCGCGGCAAGCTCATAGGCGCCCGAGGCGCTGAGGTTCTTCTCGCTGTGTTCGCTGCGCACGGTCGGCAGGTTCTGGCGGGTCAGCGCGAGCGTCGAAGGCGTCTTTTCGGACTCCAGCGCCAGCTGCCAACATTCCGCCGTCTCGACCGCGTCGGCCGGGCGGAAGACGTTGTGGTTCGGAATGGCGCGCAGTGCGGCCAGATGCTCGACCGGCTGGTGGGTCGGGCCGTCCTCGCCGAGGCCGATCGAGTCATGGGTCATGACGAAGATCGAGCGGATGCCCATCAGCGAGGCAAGGCGCATCGAGGGGCGGGCATAGTCGGAGAAACACAAGAAGGTGCCGCCATAGGCGATCAGGCCGCCATGCAGCGTCAACCCGTTGATGGCCGCCGCCATGCCGTGCTCGCGGATGCCGTAATGAACATAGCGCTGGCCGTAGTCGTCCGGAGTGATGTTCTTGGTCTGGCTGGTCTTAGTGTTGTTGGAGCCGGTGAGGTCGGCCGAGCCGCCGATGGTTTCGGGAACAGCGCCGTTGATCACTTCCAGCGCCATTTCCGAGGACTTGCGGGTGGCCACCTTCGGCTTGTCGGCCGAGAGCTTCTTCTTGTACTCGGCGATGACGGCGTCGAAATTGTCCGGCAGCTTGCCGGCGAGGCGGCGCTCGAATTCGCCCTTCAGCTTGGCTTCGGCCTTGGCAAGGCGGCCTTCCCAATCGGCGCGCGCCTTGGCGCCGGCGGTGCCGACGCCGCGCCAGGCGTCGAGGATGTCGGCCGGAATCTCGAAGGGCGGCGATTCCCAGTTGAAGAATTTGCGGGCGCCGGCGATTTCGTCGGCGCCGAGCGGCGAGCCATGCGCCTTGTTGGTGCCGGCCTTGGTTGGGGCGCCGAAGCCGATGGTCGTCTTGCAGGCGATCATCGTCGGCTTGTCGGAATGGCGGGCGGCTTCGATGGCGTAGGCGATGGCTTCCGGATCGGTGCCGTCGATGTGGCTGGCGTTCCAGCCGCTGGCCTGGAAGCGGGCGACCTGGTCGGTGTTGTCGGCGAGCGAGACCGGGCCGTCGATCGAGATGTTGTTGTTGTCCCAGAAGACGATCAGCTTGTTGAGCTTGAGATGGCCGGCGAGCGCGATGGCTTCCTGGGAGACGCCTTCCATCAAGCAGCCGTCGCCGGCCAGCACATAGGTGTAGTGGTTGACAAGGTCGTTGCCGAAGGCGGCGTTCATGATGCGCTCGGCGAGCGCGAAGCCGACCGAGTTGGCGAGGCCCTGGCCGAGCGGACCGGTGGTGGTCTCGATGCCGGCGGCATGGCCGTATTCGGGATGGCCGGCGGTCTTCGATCCGAGTTGGCGGAAGTTCTTGATCTGGTCGATCGTCATGTCCTCATAGCCGGTGAGGTACAGGAGCGAATAGAGCAGCATCGAGCCGTGACCGGCCGACAGGATGAAACGGTCGCGATCGGCCCAGTGCGGGGCCCTGGCGTCGAATTTCAGGAAGCGGGTGAACAGCACCGTAGCGATGTCGGCGCAGCCCATGGGCAGGCCGGGGTGGCCGGAATTGGCCTTCTCGACGGCGTCCATGGAAAGAAAACGGATCGCATTGGCCATCCGATCATGTTGTTCACGCGAGGTCATGCTTCCTCCGGAATAGGGGTTGGAGCCTTGGGAGAGCCCGTGGAAAGGGTGCGCGACACATAGCAGGCGCGGCCTTTGAGTCAACAAATCGGTGCTTTTTTGCCGGCCTTGTGAAGGCGCCGGCGACGCTACATTAGCGTTAGCGGGGGACAGTCGCGAGAGCTTTATTGACGCGCGCTTCACCCGGCGCCTAATCTTTCCGAGATAACGCGTTCTGAACGCGAGCGATTCGGTGACGGGCAGGGCATAGGACGAAGGCCATGACCGGGGAAACGACCCTCAAGGAAGTCATCGCCAGGCTCGGCAAAGCCATGGAGGGACTGGAAAACGCCGTGGCGGCGCGGCTCGAGCATGAGCGCGACTATTCCGAAGCCGAGGCCGAGGTGCAGCGCATGAACGCCGACCGCTCGCGGCTGGCGCAGGAGCTCGACAATTCCGAGGCGCGCGCCGAACGGCTGGAAGACGCCAACAAGGAAGTGTCGCGCCGGCTGGTGACCGCCATGGAAACCATTCGCGCGGTACTGGACAGGTAAGCCAATGGCACAGGTCACCGTTTCCATCGACGGCAAGCAGTACAGGATGGCTTGCGACGAGGGCCAGGAAGAGCATCTGATCGACCTCGCCGAGCGCTTCGACCGGTATGTCATGCATTTGAAGGATTCGTTCGGCGAGATCGGTGACCAGCGGCTGACAGTCATGGCCGGCATCATGGTGATGGATGAGCTTTCGGAGCTCAACAAGCGGGTCAAGGGCATGGAGAGCGAGGTGCTGACGCTGCGCAAGACGCGCGACGAGGCGCTGACCAAGGCCGACAAGAGCGACAGCGTGCTGACGACCGCGCTCGCGGCACTTGCGCAGCGCATGGAAGACCTTGCGACGACGCTGGCGGTGAAGAAGGCTTAAGCCGCCAATCCCCTGCGTCCGCTATGGAAATTCTGCTGTCTTTTCCAGGAAAAGCAGTAATTTTTCCGTCGTTCCGATCACGCTTGCAGACACAAGCCTTTTGAACCGTTCCTTCCGGCGGTATAGAAGCTGACGCGCGCCGCTGGGGTTGGCCCATGCCGGCGCCATGTCACAGGGTAGGGAGCCCGCGATGAGCCTTCGTATCAACGATATCGCGCCGGATTTCACGGCCGAGACCACGCAAGGGACGATCAATTTCCATCAATGGATCGGTGACGGCTGGGCAGTGCTCTTCAGCCATCCGAAGAACTTCACGCCGGTTTGCACGACCGAGCTCGGCACGATGGCCGGGCTCGAGGGCGAATTCAAAAAGCGAAACGTCAAGATCATCGGCATTTCCGTCGATCCGGTGTCGAGCCACGACAAATGGCAGGCCGACATCAAGACAGCTACCGGCCAGACGGTGAACTATCCGCTGATCGGCGACAAGGATCTCGCCGTCGCCAAGCTTTACGAGATGCTGCCGGCGGGCGCCGGCGAGAGCTCTGAAGGGCGCACGCCGGCCGACAACGCCACGGTGCGCTCGGTCTACGTCATCGGCCCGGACAAGAAGATCAAGCTGGTGCTGACCTATCCGATGACCACCGGCCGCAACTTCGATGAGATCCTGCGCGTCATCGATTCCATCCAACTGACGGCCAAGCATCAGGTCGCGACGCCGGCAAACTGGAAGCAGGGCGAGGACGTGATCATCACCGCTGCCGTCTCCAACGAGGACGCGATCAAGCGCTTCGGCGCCTACGAGACGGTGTTGCCGTATCTGCGCAAGACCAAGCAGCCGACAGCGTGAGCTTTCCTTCTCCCCGTCCCACAGGGAGAAGGTGCCCGAAAGGCGGATGAGGGGCGGCGCGGCGTTCGGTGATTACCGCGTCAACGGACGTTGTCCTGACGTGATAAGCTCGTAATCCCGGCGCTGCCCCTTATTGTCCTGCCGGACATTAGGGGCGCGCCACAGCTTTCGCCAATCGCGGGCGTGCAGGTACCAAAAAGAAACGGCGGCACCAGATCCCGGCGCCGCCGTTTTGTCTTTGCGTAATGCCTCGAGCTTTTACGCCGCCGGCTGCGCTTCGATGGTGCGCAGCGCCTGGTTTTGACGCTTGGCCGCGGCCTTGACCGCGTCCTGCACCTTCTCGAAGGCGCGCACCTCGATCTGGCGCACGCGCTCGCGGCTGATGTCGAACTCGGCCGACAGCTCTTCCAGCGTCAGCGGCTCTTCGGCCAGACGACGCGCCTCGAAGATGCGCCGCTCGCGGTCGTTGAGCACCGACAGCGCGCCCGACAGCATCGAGCGCCGGTTTTCCAGCTCGTCCTGCTCGATCAGCATCTCTTCCTGGCTTTCGTGATCGTCGACCAGCCAGTCCTGCCATTCACCGGACTCACCTTCGCTCGCCCTGATGGGGGCGTTGAGCGAAGCGTCGCCCGACAGGCGACGGTTCATCGACACCACTTCGGCCTCGGAAACGTTGAGACGCGTGGCGATCTCGGCGATCTGGTCGGGCTTGAGGTCGCCGTCGTCGAGCGCCTGGATCCGGCCCTTCACCTTGCGCAGGTTGAAGAACAGGCGCTTCTGGTTGGCGGTGGTGCCCATCTTGACCAGGCTCCACGAGCGCAGGATGTATTCCTGGATCGAGGCCTTGATCCACCACATAGCGTAGGTGGCGAGCCGGAAGCCGCGCTCCGGTTCGAATTTCTTGACAGCCTGCATGAGGCCGACATTGCCTTCCGAGATCACCTCGCCGATCGGCAGGCCGTAGCCGCGATAGCCCATGGCAATCTTGGCGACGAGCCGCAAATGGCTGGTGACGAGCTTGTGCGCGGCGGAAGTGTCCTGATGCTCGGCATAACGCTTGGCGAGCATGTACTCTTCCTGGGGCTGAAGCATCGGAAAGCGACGGATTTCTTCCAGGTAGCGGGCGAGACCGCCTTCACCGGAAACGATACTGGGTAGTGACTGGGCCATGATAGCGCCCCTCTCTATTGGAGTGATGCCCCCGTAACGCGGCGGGCGTGTGACGCGAATGCCAATCGGCTCACTCGCGGCAACTGCTGTATATAGGAACAAAACCAGAAAGGACAGGCGTTTGTTCAACACGAAACAGTGTGTCACGCTGAAGTGAACAACGCCAGTCAGGTTTTTTGATGGCTGGTTTGAAGCGTCTTGATGGCAGTTCAGAGCATTCGAAAGCCGCCGACAAGTTCCTCCATGTCCCTCGGCATCGGCGCCTCGAACCGCATCGGTAGATGGGAAGTCGGGTGTCGGAATTCAAGGAGCCAGGCATGGAGCGCCTGCCTGGAAAATGCCTTGACCTCGCCTTTCAGAGGTTCCGGCAGCCGGTTGGCCTTGGTGCGAAAGGCCTGACCGTACTCCGGATCGCCGACCACCGGATGGCCGATATGCGCCATATGCACCCTGATCTGGTGCGTGCGGCCGGTCTCGAGGCGGCATTCGATCAGACTTGCGGTGGTGAATTCCTTCTGCCGCCCGCCGAAACGCTCGACGACGGTGAAATGGGTGACGGCATGCCGGGCGTCGTCCCGGCCTTCGGGAACCACCGCGCGCCGCACCCGGTCGGCGGCGCGGCCGAGCGCGGCCTCGACGGTGCCGGTCGGCCGCTGCGGAATGCCCCAGACCAGCGCCAGATAGGCGCGTTCGAGGTCGCCCGTCCGGCCATGATCGGCGAAGGCCTCGGACAGTGCCTTGTGGGCGCGGTCGGTCTTGGCCACCACCATGACGCCGCTGGTTTCCTTGTCCAGCCGGTGGACGATGCCCGGTCGCCTGACGCCGCCGATGCCGGAAAGACTGTCGCCGCAATGATGGATCAGCGCGTTGACCAGTGTGCCGGTCCAGTTGCCGGCGCCGGGATGCACAACCAGCCCCGCCGGCTTGTTGACGACGATCAGCTCGTCGTCCTCGTAAAGGATGTCGAGAGGAATGGCCTCGCCTTGCGGCTCGGCAGGCTCCGGCTGCGGCATGATGACCGTGACGCGCTCGCCCGGCGCCATCTTGCGCTTTGCCTCTTCGACCGGCTTGCCGGCGATCGTAACCGCACCCTGCTTGATGAGGGCCTGCACGCGGCTGCGTGAGATCTCCGGGCCGAGCTGGGCGGTGAGCCACTGGTCGAGGCGCTGGCCTGCGGCATCGGCGCCGGTTTCCAGCTCCACCGCTCCATCCAACTCATCGCCCGGCAATTCATCCTGTCTCAAAATCGGGGCCCTATCAAAATCGAGGTCTCTTCGCTATGAGCGCTCATCGAAACCCGTTGCGGATTGTTTAGTCATGGCCCGGCCGATCGCCGAAGAAGATGAGGAGAAGCCGCTCGACCCTGCGGCCGAAAAAGTGCGCCGGAAGCTCATCCGCTTCATGATCGTCAATCTCGGTCTTCTGTTCCTCGCCCTTATGGTGGTGATCGGAGCCCTTGTCTACAAAGCCCGCAATGCGCCCGGCGCCGGATCGGTGCATGCCGGCGATGTCCAGGCTCCGGCCGGCGCGCCCCTCTCGGGCGATATCGTGCTGCCGGTCGGCGCCAAGGTGGTCAGCCAGGCACTGTCCGGCAACCGCCTGTCGATCGATGCCGAGCTCGCGGACGGCAGCCGTTCCATCTTTCTCTACGACATTGCCGAGCGCCGCGTGATCGGCCAGTTCGCGATTCGCAACAAATGAGCGGCTTTGCCGATAACCGCAGCATTGCGACCGTGGCGCTCGTCGTCGAAAACTATGACGAGGCGATAGCCTGGTATGTCGAGCGGCTTGGCTTCGTGCTGAGCGAGGATGTCGACCTCGGCGGCGGCAAGCGCTGGGTGACGGTCACGCCGGCAAACAGGCAGGGCGCGCGGCTGCTCTTGGCGGCAGCCTCCGGCGAGAGGCAGGCAAGCCGCATCGGCGACCAGACCGGCGGCCGGGTGTTTCTTTTTCTCGAAACGGACGACTTCGCCCGCGACCATCAGGCGATGCTTGGCAGGGGCGTCGAATTCCGCGAGGCGCCGCGCTTCGAGCCCTATGGCACGGTGGCGGTGTTTGCCGATCTCTACGGCAATCTCTGGGATCTGATCGAGCCGAAACGGCAGGGTTGACGAGGGCAGTCCGCAAAGTCCGCGAACAGTCCGAAACCCCAGTTGCTTTTTTCCGGCCTTCATCCTATGTAGCCGGTTCTTGAGCGCGCCCATCGTCTAGCGGTCAGGACACCGCCCTCTCACGGCGGGAACAGGGGTTCGATTCCCCTTGGGCGTACCATTGATTCCAATAATTTAGCTGCTTTGAACGACGACGCGTCGAATAGCGATCGAGAAGCCTTAGCCAGGCAATGCGGGAAGGAACACACAGCACCGTCGGCCGTTTGCCTTTCTTTCAGTGAAAGGATGAGACATGCCGACACCCGCTGAGCTCGAAGCGAAATTCTGGAAAGCACTGAAATCTGACATGACGATGATGATCGGCCTCGACGGCTCCAACATCATCCCTCGGCCGATGACGGCACAACTGGAGAAGGACGATACCGGTCCGATCTGGTTTTTCACGGCGAAAGACACGGAGCTTCCGATGGGCCTTTCCGGCGGCGACCAGGCAACGGCCACGTTCGTCTCCAAGGGACATGACCTCTTCGCAACGGTGCAGGGCAAGCTTCGCGTCGACAATGATCGGGCTGTGATCGATCGGCTCTGGAACCCCTATGTCGAAGCATGGTTCGAGGGCGGCAAAGACGATCCGAAACTCACGCTGTTGCGCTTCGATCCGGACCGAGCCGAAATCTGGCTCGATGCGTCGAGCGTGGTTTCGGGCATCAAGATGCTGCTCGGATATGACCCGAAGCAGGAATACAAGGATAATGTCGCCAAGGTCGACCTTTAGGGGCCGGTCGCGACAGGCTGTCGGCCGCGTAATTTTGCTTGATTTTCGGTTGATGCGGCAAAGGCCTCCAGCCTGAAATGCAACCACGCATCCACTCTATGGGGTCGCGACCAGAATGAACCGCGCCAGTTGCGGCGGCAATGCGTTACGCGCCGGTATGGAAGATAGGCGCACGAATCCGCCATTGGCGCGCGCCTGGCGTTATACTCGACGTTATCGGAGTGGCGCTTTGCCCATGGGCTTTGAAGCCCCCTGTTTCCCCGCTGTCCCATTGAGGGGAAGGCGCTGCGCTATTTCCCGGGAAGAAACGGCGTGGCTCAGTCATGCGATAGCGTCTAGGCACCGATTCGGCCTTGGCTACCATCCCAATTGGATTATCTGGGAAAGATCGGCGATGTCGCCATAGATCATCGAGCCTTTGACGAGAAAACACTTGCCATGCAAGACCTCGGACAGTGAGCTCGACGCGGTGCAAACCGGCAAAACCTTATGTCCATTGGCTTCGGTCGGGCCGATGCTGATGACGAGGAAAGCAATCGCAACGAGAGTCGTTCTGCTCATATCCAACCCCTCAAGCCTATTGGCTGCTAGGGCTGCAAAACCGGTTGCCTCCTCAAAGTAGCATCGGGCAATGATGCGATTCATCGTATCGATTGGAGAAGCGGCTCATCTATCTGCCGTAGGCGCAAAGACGGATTAGCCCCCGCCTGTTCAGTGGCCTCCACCATGCAGGCTAACGCTTCTTTGTTTCCCAGCCGAACCACAACGCCTCGAATTGCCCACCACCAAGGCGCTTGAATTCCGAACTTCTTCAAAGCGTTCAGGAGCTTCACGACGTGCATCTATCGCGCTTGCTGAAAAAAGCGGCGCGGAACAGTGCAGCCTAAAGATGGGGGCGCCCGGCCTGTGGCATATCGGGGACCTAGGGCAGACAGGCCGGGCCTTTTACCCCATGTGGGCAAGGGGCAAGTCTGTACTATGCGCCACCTTTCGACGGCTGACATCAGAACTTTAGGCGTAGCTAATAAACGCCGTCGCGGTTAATGAGCGCAAGCGAGGGATCTTTGGTTGCCTCTGCGGCTACACCCCTGATGGGATTGACCGCTCATAGTCAGCACGCTCCCAAACGGAAGCGGCAAACCGCTCACCTGCGAAAGCGGGATGAGTTGCGCCATGACCGTTGCAAGTCCTCGCGCTTCTCAAGACAGGCTTTTCGCAAACGCTGACGGACTTGGAGTGTGACCTTGCCGCGCCATCAACGCTGTGGTGGCACCGGATCGAGCAGGGTGACATCGTCGGGCCCCGCGGGTGGCAGTTCGCCATTGGGCGTCAGCTTGTTGACCGCCTCGGGCAAGTCCCTGGTTATCCTGGCTATCAGCTCATCGCGGGACAAGCCGGTCTGCATTGAAAGAGAAGCCAGTGTTTCATCGTCTATTGCCGCCTCGACATCTTTCGGCTCGATCGGCTGGTTGGGTCCGCTACTAACCCAAGAATCCACCTTGGAACCGGCTCCCGCATTTCTGAAGCGGTCGACAATATCCCCAAGCGCCGTCCCCGATACGCCTTTGGACAGCTGATCCAAGATCCCTCCCTGCAGACTATTTGGATCGCGATTTCCCGCGCCGCGGAGCAGCTCTCCGATCTTGTCGCGATTTTGGTAGGCGAGAATGCCCAATATGGCGACAGCCAGTCTTCCCAGGTTTGCCATTGATTGCCTCCCAGCAATTACAAGGGAAGAGCCGGTGATCACAAAGGTTCCGTCTAACGTGAAAAGTTTGCCGAGAGGCCAGCAAGGATCGATGAAGCGCGAACGATTGGAGTTCTGGGCCGCCGATTGTCGGAGATCGAATAGGGGTGAGCCGGCGAGCGCGGTCGATCATTTTCCATCAGTGCCCCATGCGCGGCCAAGCCGTTGATCACCTGCGCCAAGTCATCTGGCATCAAACAGCTGGATCATGAGCCGCTTGAACCCTCGGTCCTAGTGAAAAGAATGCCGGTACTCCTCGCTAAATCAAACCGCGCTCGGAACAAAGGTGTCGGACGCTTGTTGGGTTTGCAGCACATCTGCCCAACTAGGAACTTCTCCATGAAAAATCGCCATCTACTGGTTGCGCTGACCACAGCCGCCGCCATCACATTCGCAGTGCCTGCCTTTGCCGCCGACGACGCCCAGGGGTTCGTCGACAAGGCTGCCAACGGGGGGATGTTCGAGGTCGAGTCGAGTAAGATCGCCCAAGGCAAAGCCCAGGATCAGGCGGTCAAAGACTTCGCCCAAAAGATGATCGACGAGCATGGGGCGGCCAATGCAAAACTCGAAACGATTGCCGGCGAGCAGAAGCTCAAAGTGCCCGCCGAGACGGATGCCAAGCACAAGAGCGACCTCGACGCCCTTCAGAACGGCAAGGATCAGGTCGAAAAGACCTATGTGCAGATGCAGCGTGATGCGCACGCGGATGCCGTGGAGCTGTTCGAGAACTACGCCAAGGATGGCGACAATCCCCAGCTCAAGGCGTTCGCTTCGGAGACCTTGCCCACACTCAAAATGCATAAGGAAATGATCGAGAAGATCGCTTCCACCATGGACGATGAGACCGGCACGACGACGAGTTCGACAACTCCCGCCGTCACCACGACCGACACAAAAAATCCGGCTGCTCCGGTGCCAGGCGCCAATAGCTTCACCGAAGACCAGGCCAAGAGCCGGATCCAGGATGCCGGCTTCTCGGATGTCTCAGGGCTAACCAAGGACGATCAAGGCATCTGGCGCGGTCAGGCCACCAAGGACGGAAAGAAGACAACCGTGGCGCTCGATTATCAAGGCAACGTCGTTGCCGGCAGCAACTGAGAACGGATTGGAGTTCAACCATGAGAACCGTGACCGGACTATTTGACAATTATGACGACGCTTCCGATGCCGTCGGTGAACTCGAAGCAATCGGCGTTCCGCATTCCGACATCAGCATCGTCGCCAATAATTCGACCGGCTGGTACCAAGATGATCGCTCGAATGCGGCCGAAGATGCGGCTGGCGGCGCCGGTGTGGGCGCCCTCATTGGCGGCGCCGGCGGGTTGCTGACGGGGCTAGGGATCATGGCTATCCCAGGCGTGGGCCCTGTTGCCGCCGCAGGGTGGCTCGCCGCTACCGCTGCAGGCGCATTGGGAGGCGCAGTTGTCGGCGGGGCTGCCGGTGGCATCGTCGGAGCCCTTACCGACTCCGGGGTCCCGGAAAGGGATGCTCATGTCTACGCCGAAGGTGTGCGCCGCGGCGGGACGTTGGTCACGGCCAAGGTTAGCGACGCGTTGGCCGGCGAAGCCGAGAGCATCCTCGGCCAATCAAGATCGGTGAACTTGGAAGATCGCCGCAGTGCCTACGAAGCGGACGGTTGGAGGAGCTTTGACGCTGGCGCCGAAAACTACACCGCCGACGAGATCGAACGCGATCGAGCGCGCTACGCAAATCGCGTTTGACCATATTCGCCCCCAGGCGAAAGGCCTGGGGGCTTCACGCTCTGGCGCGTAGACAGCGCCTCCATGCCCGGAGCAACGCAGCTCGGACATCCGCTCAATAAAGTTCTCTGCGGCCTCGACGCGCGAGCCAGCTGTGATGCGGGGAGTGAAAAGTGATTTTGCGGCGCGCAACGCGCGGGTTACGCTATGTCACTTGCCAAAAGGAGGATGATGATGAAAGCCTTCCTCGCAACGATCTTAGCGCTGGGCCTGTCCGTCTCTGCAGCATCAGCCAATTGCCCCGCACACGCGAAGGATCAAGCCTCAGTCGACGCGCAGCAGACGGCGAGTGTTGACAAGTCCGACACGTCAACATCGACGGAAATCAAGAAAGAAACCCCGGCGAAGTCAGAGTAGTGCTTCTTCTTCGAGGGTAGATTGAGAGAGTGTCCGCGCTGCGGGTAGTAACACCCGAGAGCGGGCTACCATGATAGCCATGCGGCGCTAGGACGGCGTGAGCGTCGCCGCTATCGCTGAGAAGCTTCGCTGATCGGCGACATGAAAGCGTAGCGGTGTCGCCAGTTCGGGCGTCTTCAAGGACGGTTTACAAATAAGGCTTCCGTCGGCTGCCGACGCTGAACCAAAAAAGTCTAAATGCCGGCTCGGGTCCGCTCACGAGACGCCCTCTCCAACAACAGCGACAGCTGATGCAGGTGCATCGATTGGGCGTCTTCAAGCAACTGCAGAAAGCTGGACGCCTTGCCTCGCGGCAACCGGCGGCGCTTTAGCGCAGCGATGCGCGCGCGCTGGCGCTTGATGTGCTGCTCGGCCTGCAGAACATGGCGTTCCGCCATTTGGATGTCGTCGGCCAATGCCATGGTTGTAAACGGCGGTGTCGGGCAGGCGGTTCCGCTGGCCCGGCCGGCCCTCGAGCATGGTGCAGCAGAGCCTTGCGCATCCGCCTTGCGGCCGGCGATGACCTGCTGGTGCGATGCTGCGCGCCGCTTCTGGCGCAACGCCTCGGATTGAATTAGCATCCGATAATCAAAGTTTCGGCCGCGATCCAGCAGGATGCGAAAATGCGGAACCCAGCGAGCGGAGCCGTGCGGCGGTGCCTGCCGGGCGCCGATTTAAGGCTGCCTGGCCCCATCGTCCGGCGGCAGGCGCGGCGGGCCGGGAGGAGCCAATGCAAAAACTGCAGTCGCAAGGCGTCCATCACATCACGCTGGTCGGCGCCGATCGCCAGACCTCCATCGATTTCTGGGAAGGCGTGCTCGGCATGCCATTCATCTTCGAGCAGCCCAATCTCGACAAAGCGAGCGAAAGCCACCTCTATTTCGACCCGGGCGATGGCCGGCTGATCACGGTCTTCACCGACGAGAGCCGCAGCCCGGTCAAGCGGCGCACACCGACCGATACGGGCTGTGTCCACCACATCGCGTTCTCGGTGTCGCGCGTGACGTTCCTGCAGGCAGTCGGCCGGCTCGACGAGCGCGCCATCAAGCACAGCGGGGTAAAGGATCGCGGCTTTATGGATTCGATCTATTTCGAGGATCCGCTTGGGCTGCTGATCGAGCTTGCCTCCTACCGGTTCGAGCCGCCCGCGGGCTTCAGCCATGCCGACGTGCTGATGGCGGCGCACAAGATCCGCGTTGCGCGCGGCGACTACAATATCGCCGAGGCGCACCTTGCCGACGCCATCCAGGCGCTGGTCGAGCGATCGCGCGAAACATTGTCCGAGAACCGGGCGGCGAAAAATCCATACTGAACAGGTCAGAGGGAGGACCAGATGGCAAAGGCTGCAACGAAGGGAACGAAGAAAGCCGCCGCCAAGCCGGCAGCGAAGATGGCAAAACCTGCGGCAAAGGTGACTGCCGCCAAGATGTCGGCCAAAGCAGTCAAGCCGGCCGCAAAAGCCGCGCCTAAAGCGACGGCAAAAGCCGCGCCTAAAGCAACGGCAAAGGCAGCGCTTAAAGCCAAGGCGCAGCCGGCGAAGAAGCCCGCGGTCAAGCTCAGCATGCTAAGGCCCAGCGTCAACAACATGACGGTCCGGGTGTTCACGCGAGCGGCCGGGCTCGACCATGCCGAGACCGACGCCTGGGGCCTGACGCGCACGCCGGAATTCCTGGCGCGGAACCCGGCGCATCTGACTCCGATGATCGAGGACAAAGGACTTCCCAGAGGCGTGCTTTGGGAAAGCTGCGCCATCATGCAGTACCTCGCCAACAAGCACGGGCTGGACAAGTTCTATCCGAAGGCGCCGGCCAAGCGGGCGATGGTCGACAGCGCCATGTTCTACCTGGTCGGAACGCTCTATCCCTATGTGGCCAGGGCCACTTATCCGGCACTTGGCTTTCCGCAATATGCCGGCGAGGTCGGCCACAGCGATGCCCATCCCGACAAGAAATCGGAGGCGCAAAAGGCTGCCATCGCCGCAATCGCCGAGCCGCTGGAGGTCTTTCATAGCTTCTTCAGGGACGGCAAGCCTTTCATCGGCGGCAACAACCCGTCGATCGCCGACATCCGTCTGGCGGCGACACTGGAGTTTCTGGCGGTCATCGACTATGCGCTGCCCAGCTGGGCGAAGGACTATATGGCTGCGATCGAGAAGAAGCTCGGCAAGGCCTATGCTGAGCCGGCCGGCGACGTGCGCGGCTACATCGCCCATGTGAAGGCCCAGGCCACGGCTTAAGAAATGCGCGAGGTTTAGGGTTTCGTTAACCAAACCCTTGTCTAGTGTCTCGGTCCTCGCTGCGACCACGGATGTACTGGCGCGATTGCCGAGGAGAAGGAAAGGTCGGCTCAGCGCCGGCCTTTTTGCTTTTGCGCCGGCGCGCCAGCGTCACGGCAGCATGATTTTATCGGGTGCCGGCGCGGCTGAAATTCTATTGTCATCCGCGTCGTTGATCGTACCATGCGAACGGGCGAAAGCGGCGAGGACAAAGCCATGAGAAGCACGGCTAGACTTTCAGCGATCGCAGGCGCGCTGCTGGCGATGCCTTTTCCGGCAGATGCTGCATCGCTCAACACGATGAACGAGGTCGGCGCCGCGCTGCAGGCGTGCTGGACGCCGCCGGCCGAAGCCGGAACTGCCTCGGTCACCTTGAGCTTCAGCTTCAAGCGCGACGGCACGCTGATCGGCCCGCCGAAGCCAACGGCCATCAAGGTCAACGGGGATGACAAGGCGCGTCAGGCCTATGTCGACGCGGCGACCGCCGCCCTGCGAAATTGCCTGCCGCTCAGCTTTTCGCCGGACCTCGCAAAAGGAATTCCCGGGAAGATCTTAACGCTTCAATTCAATTCGCCGAAGGACAACGCCAAAGCAATTCAGCAGTAGAACTGCCAAGTTGCTCAGTTTCGCCTTCGCCGATTTCCAACAGAAAACGGCTATGCTTTCTAGGTGGCGCTTTGTTGCTGGACAGCGCTACGCCGGATTGCGCCTGCGGCGGGCATTGGCGTGTTTTTCCAGTTGCGGCATTTCGAAGACGTAGTCGCTCCAGGCCGATTCCGGAATTTGGCCGGCCAGATAGCATTCCAACAATAGATTTTGCTCGGGTGTCAGACGCCTCGGGGCCCGCTCGTGATCCAGTCCAAGCGAATGGATCAGGTTTCTCGTCAGGCCTGAGACGGTGAAATGAACAGACATCTTCGCTCCCCTTCGTGCTGCGCCGATAACGCCAGACACCACACAAAGGTTTCACGCGCAGTGAGGAAACACGCGATCTTATCGTAGCTGCGAGGCTACTCGCAGACGACGCGATAGCGCTTACCGGGTTCGCTCACATTCCGGCAGGCGAGCGCCTTCTGTGGCTGGGAGGACGCATCAGCCAAATCCGGCTGAAAGGAAGGGGCCGTCGAAACACGTCTTCGACTGGGGGAACTCACCGGGGCGCTCGGCTGCTGAGGAAATACGTCCGTCGCGATCTGCCGCGAAGCTGTTGTTCCTGGCGGGGCCTTGTCCCAAATGCGCCTGACGTCCATCCGGCTTGGAATGATGACGGTTCCGTCGTCGCTGCGCGTGCAGCCGCTCGCCGCGAGCAGCGCCGGACAGAGAACAAAAGTCAGCATTCGACCAAGCATCAGCTATACCCCCGCCGATTCTATAGCCCGGTAGCGGTGGGTTCGCCAACGGACGGATTACCGCAGCGAGGTCGGACCGGCGTCCGACTAAAAACCCGTTAACGGCATCGGGCGTGTTCGGTTGCGAATCGTTAAGGTTAGCCGATCGTTAATGCTTGTCGGGCACATTCCGCCGGCGAACCGGGAGGGTTCGGCCTGGGGGTAGGGATGGCGGATACGGACGGTACTTTCGAGATGGGCGCCGCCCGTTTTTTCGAAGGCGCGGTCGAGCGCGGCGAGGCGGCGGTCCCCCGCGCCCCCGATCAGCATGCGGCCGCGACCTCGGAGGCGCTCGCCAATCTTCGCCTGACGGTCGATTCGATGCCGATCGGCGTCATTGTCCTCGATGCCGACCTCAGGGCGGAGATCATCAACCGCGCCTTCTACGACTTCTGGAAGATCGATCCGCTTCGCGCCACTGCCGGCTGCGGCTTCCGCGAGCTGATGGAGGCCAGCCGCGACGCCGACCCCTATGGTGCCGACGAGGTGGGCTGGCAACGCCACATCGCCGAGCGCGAGGCCGAAATCCGGGCAGGCGTTGCCGGTTCCAGGCAGTTGCCGCGCAATGACGGCCGCGTGCTGATCGCCTCGCTGGCACCGCTTGCCGGCGGCAAGCGTCTGATCTCCTATGTCGACATCACCGACATGAAGCATCGCGAGACCGAGGCAGAGGATGCGCGCAAGAATCTCGCCACGGTGCTGGAGTCGCTGCCGGCCGGCGTCATCATCTATGACCGCCACGATGAATTCGTCTTCGCCAACCGCAAGCTGCATGACAGTTTGCCGGCGCTGAAGCCGGCCTGGCAGCCGGGCCGCACCTTACGCGAGGCGCTCGCTCTCGGTCATTCCGCCGGCTATTTCCGGTCGAGCGGCGACGTCGAGATCGACAATCTCTATGGTGTCGACAAAGAACGCTGGCTCGACGCCATGCTGAAGCGTTACAACCTGCCCAATTCGTCCTATGAACGGCTCAATCCCGACGGTCGCTGGTCCCAGGTCTACGACATGAGAGCGGACGACGGCACATTCATAGGGGTGCGCGTCGACATTTCCGATCTCAAGGCCCGCGAGAAGGCGCTGCGCGAGTCGATGCGGCAGATCGACCTTTACCGGCATGTCATGGACGAATTGCCGGTGGCGGCGTTCATCAAGGCCGAGGATCTTACGATCGAGTTCGTCAACAAGGCCTGGTGCGCGCTGACCGGCATTGCCAAGGAAGACGTCATCGGCAAGACGGACCGGCAGCTTTTCGGCTGCGAGGACGCCGAAAGCTACAGCCATGACGATGCCGAGGTCATCGCGACCGGCAAGGGGCGCGAAGTCGAGGAGCCTGTCAGCCATCGCGACGGCACGGTGCGGCAGCTGATGACACGCAAGAGCCGCCTCGTCGCGACCGACGGATCGGTGCATCTGGTCGGTTCCAGCACCGACATCACCGAGGTCAAGGCGCGCGAGCGGGCGCTCAAGGAAAGCATGAGCGAGAACGAGGTGTTCCGCAACCTGATCGACAACGTGCCGGTGTCGATCTACGCGAAGCGTTCGGATCTAAGGCAATTCTACGTAAACAAGGGCTGGTGCGATCTCACCGGCTTCAGCCAGGAAGAGGCGATCGGCAAGACCGACGTCGAGATCTTCGGCGCGGACGGCGAAGCTTTCGTCGCCGGCGACCTGGCGGTGCTGCGCACCGGCGAGACGCAGGAGATCGAAGAACAGGTGACGCTGCCCGACGGCAGCGTGCGTCACCAGTTCGCGCGCAAGGGCGCGATGATCGCGTCCGACGGTTCGCTCTATCTGATCGGGTCGACCACGGACATAACGGAACTGAAACAGCGCGAGGCCGAGCTCAGCGAGGCGCGCCGGCGCGCCGTGCTTGCCGACCGCGCCAAGTCGGAGTTCCTCGCCAATATGAGCCACGAGATCCGTACGCCGATGAACGGCGTGCTCGGGATGGCCGAGTTGCTCGCAAAGTCGGACCTCGACCCAAAGCAGAGGACGTTCACCGACATCATCGTCAAATCGGGCAACGCGTTGCTCACCATCATCAACGACATCCTCGACTTCTCCAAGATCGACGCCGGCCAACTCGTGCTCGACCCGGCGCCATTCAACCTTGCCGAGGCGATCGAGGATGTGGCGACGCTGGTGTCGACGCGCGCCAAGGAAAAGGACCTCGAGCTCATCGTTCGCGTCCAGCCCGGGCTCGACGGGCAGTTCGTCGGCGACGTCGGCCGGATTCGGCAGATCGTCACCAACCTTCTCGGCAATGCGGTGAAGTTCACCGACAAGGGCCATGTGCTGGTCGACGTGACCGGCGAGCGCGTTCCGTCGGGGACGAAGCTCGCCATCTCGGTCACCGATACTGGCATCGGCATTCCCGAAGACAAGCTGAAGCTGGTGTTCGAGAAATTCAGCCAGGTCGACACCTCCTCGACAAGACGGCACGAGGGCACCGGGCTCGGCCTTGCCATCACCTCGCGGCTGGTCGAACTGATGGGCGGCGAGATCGGCGTCGACAGCGCCGAGGGCAAGGGCTCGACCTTCTGGTTCACCGTCACGCTGCCGCGGGCCGAGCGAGGCGGGCAGCGGATCATGCCGGTCGACGTGACCGGCGCGCGCGTGCTGATCGTCGACGACAATGCCGTCAACCGCGCGATCCTCAGCGAGCAGATGGCTTCGTGGACCTTCGATTCCTGCGCGGCCGAAAGCGGCGCCGAGGGACTGAAGGTGCTGATTGCGGCTGCCGCTTACGGCGTGCCTGTCGACTGTGTCGTGCTCGACTACCAGATGCCGGGCATGACGGGCGCCGAAATGGCGCGCATCGTGCGCAACACCGCCGGCCTCGCGCACACGCCGATCATCATGCTGACCTCGGTCGACCAGTCGCTCGCCAGCGCCGCCTACCGCGATCTCGGCATCGATGCGCAGCTGATCAAGCCGGCGCGCTCCTCGATCTTGCTGGAGACGCTGGTCGCCACCATCCAGCGTCATCGCCACAGCACGGCGGCCATCCACCCGCCGTTGATCGGCGGCGTCGAGACTGCGGCCGGCGCGCCGCAGGCATCCACGGCGCAGGCGACGGTGGCCGATCGCGTCCTGCTGCAGCCGCCGCCGGCGCGTGCCCGTCCACGCCTGGCCGGCGCGGAGGCCGGGCTCGACATTCTCGTCGCCGAGGACAACGAGGTGAACCAGATGGTGTTCACGCAAATCCTGGGCGAGACCGGATACCAGTTCGAAATCGTCGGCAACGGCCGCAAGGCGCTGGACGCCTTCGGCAGGCTTAACCCGCGCATGATCCTGATGGATGTGTCGATGCCCGAGATGAGCGGCCTGGAGGCGACCGCGGCCATCCGCCGGCTCGAAGCCGAGATGGGCACGCATGTGCCGATCGTCGGCGTCACCGCGCATGCGCTGAAGGGCGACCGCGAGCGCTGCCTGGAAGCCGGCATGGACGATTACCTGCCGAAGCCGATCAGCCCGAAGGCGCTGCTCGAGAAGCTCGAAAGATGGCTCGGGTCGGACGCGGAAGTTCGCCGCAGCGCCGGATAACAGCCTTTCTGCGCGGCCGTTCACGGCGTCGTCGACGAGGCCCGTCATCTGCGTCCAACGCAGACATATGGTGTGATCGCACCATACAAAACGAAGGCCAGGTCAGGACAATGGCTGCTGTCGATTCCGCCCTTCGGTTACGGGCGGGAGCAGCGACCGCCGGCAAGGAACAGCGTCGACTCTACCCCAACGGACCTGTTTTCGGCGATGGCCAGGCCATGATCCGCTCTGGCGCACAGGCAACGCGCTCTCGTCCGGATTTTATTTCCCGGCGGCCGGAGATCCCGGCCGCCGGGATAATTTTTGATTCAAAAGTCGGACAAGCTGCTGATTCCCGCGGCAAACTTCGGCTCGGTCCGCAAATGGCGGCCGCAGGCCCCCCAGGCATCCCTGTTCAGGCGTTACCGGGCTGACACGAAACTGTCATGCGACTGTAATAATCGAAGTCTATTGCGCTCACCAGGCGCCGATAGACAAGGGTTGCCGAAAGACCATATTCCGAACAGGAGCAGGCCACATGAGACATTTCATCCGCTCGGCGGCCGTTGCGATTGCAATGGCTGCGGCATCCACGCTTTCCCTCTCCGCCGCTATGGCGGCCGACATCTCCGGTGCCGGCGCTACCTTCCCCTATCCGATCTATGCCAAGTGGGCCGACGCCTACAAAAAGGAGACCGGCATCGGTCTCAACTATCAGTCGATCGGCTCCGGCGGCGGCATCAAGCAGATCAAGGCCAAGACCGTGACCTTCGGCGCCTCGGACGCGCCGCTCAAGGGCGAGGATCTCAAGTCGACCGGGCTCGCGCAGTTCCCGATGGTGATGGGCGGCATCGTTCCGGTCGTCAACCTCGAAGGTGTCAAGCCGGGCGAACTGGTGCTCGACGGCCCGACGCTGGCCGACATCTTCGTCGGCAAGATCACCAACTGGAATGACGAGGCGATCAAGAAGCTCAACCCCGACGTCAAGCTGCCCGACCAGGCGATCGCGGTCGTCCACCGTTCGGACGGCTCGGGCACCACGTTCAACTTCAGCTACTATCTGGCCGACGTCAGCGCCGACTGGAAGTCGAAGGTCGGCGTCAATACCGCGCTCGAGTGGCCGGTGGGCATCGGCGCCAAGGGCAACGAAGGCGTCGCCAACAACGTAGCGCAGACCGGTGGCGCGATCGGCTATGTCGAGTATGCCTATGCCAAGCAGAACAAGCTCACCTATACCGACCTGATCAATAAGGACGGCAAGAAGGTAGAGCCGACCGCTGCCGCGTTCTCGGCCGCTGCAGCCAATGCCGACTGGAGCGCCAAGCCTGGCTACGGCGTCATTCTGGCCAACCAGGCTGGTGCTGAAAGCTGGCCGATGACCTCCGCGACCTGGATCCTCGTCTACCAGAAGCCCGATGATGCGGCGGCCACCACCGAAGCACTCAAGTTCTTCGCCTGGTCCTACGCCAAGGGCGACGACATGGCCGCCGAGCTGGACTATGTTCCGATGCCCGACGCAGTCGTGAAGAGCGTCGAGGAAATGTGGAGCAAGGACATCGTCGACAGCAACGGCAAGCCGCTCTACTCCGGCATGTAATTCCTACGGAATAAGGAGGGCGCCGCTGGCGCCCTCCTGTCTCTTTCGAAATGCGAGGGGCGAAATGACAGCCGTTTCCGAAGCCGTGACATCGTCCGCCATACGGACCAGGGAAGCGACGGTGCGCCGCTTCGCCCTGACCGACACGATCTTCCGAACGGTCACGCGTCTCTCCGCCATACTCGTGCTGGTTCTTCTGGGCGGCGTCGCGGTCTCGCTGATCGCCGGCTCGTGGGAGGCGCTGTCGAAGTTCGGCTTCTCCTTCCTGACTACTGAATCCTGGAATCCGGTGACCGAGAATTTCGGCGCGCTCGCGCCCATCTACGGCACCGTCGTCACTTCGGCCATCGCCATCCTCATTGCCGTGCCGATCGGCATCGGCATCGCCGTCTTCCTGACCGAGCTCTGCCCGCGCCCGCTCAGGCGCCCGATCGGTATCGCGGTCGAGCTGCTCGCCGGCATTCCCTCGATCATCTACGGCATCTGGGGCCTGTTCGTCTTCGCGCCATTCCTGCAGACGACGGTACAGCCGTTCATCATCAATCTTTTCCACGGCATACCGGGTCTCGCCAGCCTGTTTGCCGGTCCGCCCTACGGCATCGGCCTGCTGACGTCGTCGCTGATCCTGGCCATCATGGTGCTGCCCTTCATCACCTCGATCACCAAGGACGTGTTCGACACGGTGCCAGCGGTGCTGAAGGAATCGGCCTACGGCATCGGCTGCACGACCTGGGAAGTGACCCGGCGTGTGGTCATCCCCTATACGCGGGTCGGCATCATGGGCGGCGTCATGCTCGGTCTTGGCCGCGCGCTCGGCGAGACGATGGCCGTCACCTTCGTCATCGGCAACGCGCACCGCATCAGCGCCTCGCTGTTTGCGCCCGGCACGACGATCTCGGCGACCATCGCCAACGAATTCACCGAAGCCGACGGCGAGCTTTACACGTCCTCACTGGTGGCGCTCGGACTGATCCTGTTCATCATCACCTTCATCATCCTCGCGCTCGCACGCTACATGCTGTTGCGCATCGATAGCCGCACGGGAGCCTGACCGATGTCGACAGCCGCATCGCTCCACCGAAGCCGCAAGCGCAAGAACGCCGTGATGATGGCGCTGTGCACCATAGCGGCGGGCATCGGCCTCGTCTGGCTGGCGCTGATCCTCGGCGCCCTTCTCTATAAGGGACTCTCGGGGCTCTCGCTTTCGGTGTTCACGCAAATGACACCGCCGCCCGGCGACGCCGGCGGCCTGCTCAACGCCATCTACGGCAGCATCGTGATGACCGTCATCGGCATCGTCGTCGGCACGCCGATCGGCGTGCTCGCCGGAACCTATATGGCCGAGTACGGGCGCTTCTCGCGCCTCACGACAGTGGTGCGCTTCATCAACGACATCCTGTTGTCGGCGCCGTCGATCATCGTCGGCCTGTTCGTCTACGAGCTGATGGTGCGGCCGATGGGTCATTTCTCGGCGATCGCCGGCGCGGTGGCGCTGTCGATCCTGGTGATCCCCGTTGTCGTGCGCACCACCGAGGACATGCTGAACCTTGTGCCCAACGCGCTGCGCGAGGCTGGCACCGCCATCGGCGCGCCGCGCTGGGTGGTGATCCGCTCGGTCGCCTATCGCGCCGCACTGTCCGGCATCGTCACCGGCATATTGCTGGCGATCGCCCGCATTTCGGGCGAGACGGCGCCGCTGCTCTTCACAGCGCTCAACAACCAGTTCTGGTCGAGCAATCTCAACGCGCCGATGGCCAGCCTGCCGGTGACCATCTTCCAGTTTGCGCTGAGCCCTTATGAGGAATGGCAGCAACTGGCCTGGACGGGCGCACTGATAATCACCCTGACGGTTCTCGGGCTGAGCATCTTCGCCCGCAGCCTTACCGGACGCAGAGAGGACAGATGAAACCGATGTTGTCCACCGACCTGAACGTAGCCGAGACGACCGCCGAGAAGGCCAAGATCGAAGTCAAGAACCTCAACTTCTACTATGGCCAGTCGAAGGCGCTGAAGGACATCAACCTGTCGCTGCCCGAGCGCAGCGTCACCGCCTTCATCGGACCTTCGGGCTGCGGAAAGTCGACGCTGCTGCGCGTGCTCAACCGCATCTACGAGCTCTACCCGAAGCAGAGCGCCGAAGGCCAGGTGCTGCTCGACGGCAAGAACATCCTCGACCGCTCGCAGGACCTCAACCTGCTCAGGACCAAGATTGGCATGGTGTTCCAGAAGCCGACGCCGTTCCCGATGTCGATCTACGAGAACATCGCCTTCGGCGTCAGGTTGTATGAAAAGATCAGCAAGGCCGAGATGGACAATCGCGTCGAACAGGCGCTGAAGCGCGCCGCGCTGTGGAACGAGGTCAAGGACAAGCTCAACGCCAGTGGCCAGAGCCTTTCGGGCGGCCAGCAGCAGCGGCTCTGCATCGCGCGCACCGTGGCGGTGAAGCCGGAGGTCATCCTGCTCGACGAGCCGGCATCGGCGCTCGATCCGCTGTCGACCGCCAAGATCGAGGAGCTGATCGACGAGCTGCAGGCCGACTACACGATCGTGATCGTCACCCACAACATGCAGCAGGCGGCGCGCGTCTCGCGGCAGACGGCGTTCATGTATCTCGGCGAGCTGATCGAATTCGACCGGACCGAAAAGATTTTCACCTCGCCCCGCGAGAAGCGCACGCAGGACTACATCACCGGCCGCTTCGGCTGAGTTCATACGAGGACATAACTATGGCCCATACGGTCGCTTCCTTCGACGAGGATCTGAGGCAGATCAGCCAGCTCATCCGCGACATGGGCGATCTTGCCGGCTCGATGGTCGGCGCGTCGACCAAGGCTCTGCTGAATTCCGACAACGCGCTGGCGCAGCGCGTGGTCTCCGACGATGCCATCATGGACGCGCGCCAACGCGAGCTCGACGATCGCGCCATCACGCTGATCGCCAAACGCCAGCCGATGGCCGACGACCTGCGCAGCGTCGTTGGCGCCATCCGGATGGCCGGCGATCTCGAGCGCATCGGCGACCTTGCCAAGAACATCGCTAAGCGCGTCGGCTCGGTCGGCATCAGCGCCGCGCCGCGCGACCTTTCGCACTCCATCGATTCGATGGCGCAGCTGGTGCTGATCCAAGTGCAGGGCGTGATCGAGGAATACACGGCCGGCGACGCCACGGCGCTCGCCAAGCTCCGCAACGACGACGAGCGCATCGACGTCAAATACACCTCCGTCTTCCGCGAGCTCCTGACCTACATGATGGAGGATCCGCGCAACATCACGGCTTGCACGCATCTGTTGTTCTGCGCCAAGAATCTGGAGCGCATAGGCGACCACGTCACCAACATCGCCGAGAACGCCTACTATGTGCTGACCGGCACGCAATTGCCCGCGAATCGTCCTAAGCAGGACGAGACGGCGATGTCGGCGCCGGCGGCCTGACAGCGAAGGTGCCTGCTATATGATCGCGCCACGCATCATGGTGGTGGAGGACGAGGAGCCGCTGGGGGTGCTGCTCCGCTACAACCTCGAATCCGAGGGCTATCAGGTCGAGGTGGTGACCCGCGGCGACGAGGCCGAGATCCGCCTGCAGGAGAATGTGCCCGACCTGCTCGTGCTCGACTGGATGGTGCCGGCGGTTTCCGGCATCGAGCTCTGCCGCCGGCTCAGGATGCGACCCGAGACCGAACGCCTGCCGATCATCATGCTGACCGCGCGCGGCGAGGAAAGCGACAGGGTGCGCGGCCTCTCGACCGGCGCCGACGACTATCTGGTCAAGCCGTTCTCGACGCCGGAATTCATGGCCAGGGTCAAGGCGCTGCTGCGCCGCGCCAAGCCGGAGGTGCTGTCCAGCGTGCTCAAGGTCGGCGATATCGTGCTCGATCGCGAATCGCATCGCGTCTATCGCAAGAAGAGCGAGATCCGGCTCGGCCCGACCGAGTTCCGACTGCTCGAATTTATGATGCGGCATCCCGGCCGGGTGTTCTCGCGCAGCCAGCTGCTCGACAATGTCTGGGGCGAGACGATCTATATCGACGAGCGCACCGTGGACGTGCATGTCGGCCGCCTGCGCAAGGCGGTCAACAACGGCCGCATGCCCGATGTGATCCGCACCATTCGCGGGGCGGGCTACGCGATCAGGGAAGACTAGAGACCCTTCCGCCCGATGAGGCGGGACCAAGCTTGCGCGCGACAACGCACCGGAAGAGAGCGAAACTCTCCCTCGGAACTGGCCCACCCCCGAGCAGCGGGAGGGATCTGGGTTCAAGCTCAAGAGGCTCCATGTTATCCTTTCGCTCCGACGCGCATGCCGTCGGCAAAGACCTGGCGCCAGGCAAGCACACGCACGGAAAGACGCAGGCCGGTCGGCCAGAACGGATCTTCTCGCACCAGATTTTCGACCTGTTCGTGATCAGCGGCCTCCACCAGCCATAGGCCTCCGGCTGGCGCGCCGTCGGCACGTCGCAGCGGTCCTGCCGCCCTGATGGCCGAGGCATTGCGACCGAGAAATTCGATCGCCGGCATGTATTGTCGGCGAACATCTTCGGCGCGGCTGACCTCATCTTCAAGCAGAACGGCGAAAAGCGTCATTGACTCTCTCCTGCATTGATGCGGGATCTTACAGCAGTAGTATTGCCGCTTCACACCGAACTATTGCCGACCTATGCTGCAAAAATGCAGGCGTTGGATTGGAACGACCTTCGATATGTCCTCGCTGTCGCGCGTGGAGGTTCACGCGCCGCGGCCGCCCGGCAGTTGGGTGTTGATCCGACGACCGTCGCCCGTCGCTTGCGGGTGGCCGAGATAGCTCTTGGTGTGCGCCTGTTCGAGCGCGGCGCTGACGGCGACATGTGCTTGACCGAAGCCGGGGAGGTGGCGGTGAAGCGCGCCGAGGCCGTTGAGGCAGAGATCGGCGGCTTGAAAGCAGCAACGGAAGGAGTGGACGCCGCCGCGAGCGGAACAGTGCGCGTGACGGCCGTGCCCATCCTGATCAACAGGATCCTGGTGCCCGCAGCGGCTGAATTGACCGCGCGACATCCGCGGCTGCGCGTTGAGCTGATCGCGGAGTCGCGTGATTTGAGCCTCAGCCGGCGCGAAGCGGACATCGCCATTCGGCTGGCAAGACCCGGCGACGAAACCGGCAACAGGGTGCTTTCGAGACGCATCGGGACATTGAGTTACGCGGCCTATGCGGGAACCGACGTTCAGGTCGAAATCGCCAAGCTTCCCTGGGTAGCGTACGAAGACGGAATGGCGCACCTGCCCCAAGCCCGATGGATCGCTAAAATGGCCGAGAAGGACGGCGGCCTCTCAGCGGTGGCCGTCAACGATGCCGAAGCCATTCTTCAAGCCGTTCAGGCCGGGTGTGGCCGCTCTCTGCTGCCGTGTATCGTAGCAGATCATGTATTGGGCATTAGGCGCGTCAGCTTCGATGAAGCTGCATTTCCGGAGCGAGAGATCTGGTTGCTTACTCATCCTGATTTGCGCCACCTCGCTCGCGTGGCTGTGGTCATTGCCTGGATAGAGACCTCGATCCAGAAGCTGGAAGCCGCGTGCCTGCTGGCGAACGAACGGTGACTGGTCGCAAAAATCCGATTGTCGGGGCAGTTTCGCGCCGGGTCGCGACACGAAACGGGTCAAATTTTAGGATATGCGCTCAGTCCAGGCATTTAGGCCACGCTCTTGCTGACAGCGCCCGCTCTTGCCTGCACGCCCGGGGCGAAAATCTCCTGGTCGACGAAGGTCAGCGCGCGCACGGCGCAGCCTTCGCGGATCAACGGCAATTCGTTCGGCTCGGTATCGAAGGAGATCGAGTTTGAATGCTGGCCTCCGGCGGTCTGGCCGATCGCCTCGCGCAGCGCCGGCTCGATCAGGTCGAAGGCGGCGGCGCTGACGCCGACCATGGCGACCGGCGCTGGGTCGATCAGCGCGAACAGGCTGCCAAGGCCGAAGCCCAGCGCCTCCCCGGCCCGGCGATAGGCCTCGCGCTCCGGGCCATCCGTCTCGCGCGCCTTGGCGGCGAGCGCCCGCATGTCGGCGTCGCCGACATCGACCGGCTCGGCGTCCTCGCTCATCTTCATGGCGCTGCGCCAGATGGCGTAGTTGCCGGCATAGGCCTCGACGCAGCCGCGGCGTCCGCAACGGCAAAGCGCGCCGCCCGGACGATGGATCATGTGGCCGAACTCGCCGCCGGAAGAATGCGTGCCGGTGAACAGCTCGCCCTTCAGCACCAGGCCCATGCCGATGCCGTGCGAGAGCAGGATGGCGATGAAATTGTCGCGATAGCGGTCGGGATCGCGCCACTGCAGCGCCACCGCCATCATGTTGCAGTCGTTTTCCATGGTGGCCGGAATGCCGAATTCCTTTTCCAGGATGTCGGCGAAGGGAATATCGGTCAGCGGCGTGATCGGCGACCATAGCATGGCGCGGGCATGGGAATCGGTGATGCCCTGGATGCCCATGGCGATGCGGGCGACGCTGCCGACGTCGAGGTCCGGATCGTCCAGCCGGCGCCGCACGATCGCCAAGCATTCGCCGATCAGCTCGTCGCGCGGCATGGTGAGCGTATCGAGGCGGCGCTGCTCCTCGGCGATGACCTGGCCCGCATAATCGATAACGGCGACCGAGAGGAAATTGAGCGACAGCACCACCGTTACCACCGCTGCCGCCTCAGGCTTGAGCGCGAGGCCCACCTGTGGCCGGCCGCGCTTCAGAGACGCGGTCTCGCTCGGCTTGCTCTCGGCCAGGATGCCTTCCTGGATCAGGTCGGAAGAGATCGCCGAAATGGTCGAATGGCTGAGCCCGGTGGTCGCGGCGATTTCCGTGCGCGACGGCTGGCCGGCCCGGCGCACGGCCGAGAGCACCATGGCGCGGTTGCGCCGGCGCAGATCGTCGTGGCGGATTCCGACCGACATTTTTTCTCCTCCCAGTCAGCGCGGCCTCTCGATCATGCACAGGACCCGGCGACGCGCCAGATCGATTCACCCGGACGCCGGCACCCGAACCGTCCCGGTTTTTACAAGTTTCGGTGGACGCGGGCTGCGCCTCCTCCGAACTGTTCCCCGATAGTGGCAGAAGCGGTCGGCACTGTCATTATTTATTGCGGGTCTCGAAAAAAAGTACGCGGCACCTCAAAAACCGTCAGAATTGCAGTTGACAGCGCCTTTGCCTTGGATCAGTATTTTTTCGAGGCTCGAAAAAAAGCCTCTGCATGGTCTTCGGGCCAATCTGGGTCGCGCCGCGAGGGGCGCTGGGAGGATATCATGAAGAGATTCGCAGCCGCCATTCTGGCGGGCGTCGCCATGTCGTTGACGTTGGCGTCGGTCGCGCAGGCGAAGGACAAGGTGATCGGCGTTTCGTGGTCCAATTTCCAGGAAGAGCGCTGGAAGACCGACGAAGCGGCGATGAAGAAGGCGATCGAGGCCGCCGGCGACAAGTACATATCCGCCGACGCACAGTCCAATCCAGGCAAGCAGCTGACCGACGTCGAAAGCCTGATCTCGCAGGGCGCGAATGCGTTGATCATCCTGGCGCAGGACGCCTCCGCGATCGGGCCGGCGGTGCAGAAGGCACTCGACGAAGGCATTCCGGTCGTCGGCTACGACCGCCTGATCGAGAACAAGGACGTGTTTTATCTGACCTTCGACAACAAGGAAGTCGGCCGCATGCAGGCCCGCGAGGTGTTCAAGGCCAAGCCCGAGGGCAACTACGTCTTCATCAAGGGCTCGGGCGCCGACCCGAATGCCGATTTCCTGTTCTCCGGCTCGATGGAAGTGCTGAAGGAAGCCATCGACAGCGGCAAGATCAAGAATGTCGGCGAGGCCTATACCGACGGCTGGCTGCCCGCCAACGCGCAGAAGAACATGGAGCAGTTCCTGACCGCCAACGACAACAAGGTCGACGCGGTGGTGGCGGCCAATGACGGCACCGCCGGCGGCGTCGTCGCGGCGCTGACGGCGCAAGGGCTGGCCGGCACCGTTCCGGTCTCGGGCCAGGACGGCGACCATGCCGCGCTCAACCGCATCGCGCTCGGCACCCAGACGGTGTCGGTGTGGAAGGACGCGCGCGAGCTCGGCAAGCACGCCGCCGAGATCGCCTCGCAGCTCGCCAACGGCAAGAAGATGACCGACATCGCGGGCGCCAAGGACTTCACGACGCCTGGCGGCAACACCGTCAAGTCGCTGTTCCTGACCCCGGTCGCAATCACCAAGGATAATCTCAACCTCGTCATCGACGCGGGTTGGATCAAGAAGGATGAAGTCTGCGCGGGCGTTGCCGCCGGCAGCGTCGCGGTCTGCAACTAAGCTGGCCGTCAGGTTCAAACGCAGCGCCGCGGCCCAACGGCCGCGGCGTTTCTCCAAAGGCTTTCGGGCGTACTGAAGCCGGAGACCATTGGGGCAGTTCACTGTCCGGCAGGATCGCCGAACTGCTCCAGCCGTTTGTTTCCGCGCAATTCCAGGCGGCTACGCACTTTTTCCTGGAATTGCTCTAGCATCGTGGTCCGGCATCCGCGCCAGACGGCAAGCCGGTGGGAGGAGATCATGACCGACACGACCTCTGATACGCCGGCAAACCCGGCGGCGGATCGCGCGCGGGCTTCCGAACTGAGCACCGTCGGGCGCTTCCTCAAGGCGACCGAGCTCGACACCCGCATGCTCGGCATGGTCGGTGCGCTGCTGATCATCTGGATCGGCCTGCATGTCATCTCGAGCCTGCGGCTCGGCGTCAATCCGCTCGATTTCGACAGCCGAACGTTCCTGACGCCGCGCAACCTGTGGAACCTGTCGGTGCAGACCTCGGCCGTGGCCATCATGGCTTCCGGCATGGTGCTGGTCATCGTCATGCGCAACATCGACCTCTCCGTCGGATCCGCCGAGGGTTTGATCGGCATGGTGATGGGCTTTGCCCAAGTGCATTTCCTGGTGCGAATGGTTGGGCTCGAGCTTGGCAATCCCTGGATCTGGGTGCTGGCGCTGTTGATCGGCCTGGCGCTCGGCCTGCTGATCGGCGCCTTCCAGGGCTTCGTCATCGCCTATCTCGAAGTGCCGGCCTTCATCGTGACGCTTGGCGGGCTGCTGGTCTGGCGCGGTGCTGCCTGGTGGGTCACCAGCGGCCAGACGGTGGCGCCGCTCGACGCCACCTTCCAGCTGATGGGCGGCGGACCAGCCGGCTCGATCGGCGCCAAATGGAGCTGGATCGTCGGCGCCGTCGCCTGTGTTGCCGTGGTGTTTGCGCTGTTCAACGGCAGGGTGCAGCGCAAGCGCTTCCGTTTCCCGCTGCGTCCGATCTGGGCCGAGACGCTGCTCGGCGCGGTCACCTGCGCGGTCGTCATGGGCGCGGTGTGGCTGGCCAATTCCTATCCCTGGCCGGTCGGCATCGTGAACCGCTACGCCGCCGCCAACAACCTCACGGTCCCCGAAGGCGGCCTGTTCATCGCCCACGGCATCGCCATTCCGGTGCTGATGGCGATCGCCGTCGGCCTCGTCATGACCTTCATCACCAAGCGCACTCGCTTCGGCCGCTATGTCTTTGCCATCGGCGGCAATCCGGAAGCGGCCAACCTTGCCGGCATCAACACGCGCTGGATCACCATGAAGGTGTTCATGATCATGGGTGTGCTGGCGACGATCGCCGCGGCGATCTCGTCGGCGCGGCAGAATTCGTCGACCAATGCGCTCGGCACGCTGGACGAGCTCCTGGTCATCGCCGCGGCGGTCATCGGCGGCACCTCGCTCGCCGGCGGCTCGGGAACCGTGCTCGGCGCTATGCTTGGGGCGCTGCTGATGCAGTCGCTGCAGTCCGGCATGGTGCTCCTCGGCGTCGATTCGCCGCTGCAAAGCATCGTCGTCGGCGCCGTGCTGGTCATCGCGGTCTGGCTCGACACCATCTACCGAAAGCGGGTGTGAAGGAGGCAGCATCATGGCAGACAAGAACGCTCCCGCCGGCGCCCCGCTGGTCGACATGCGCAACATCTCGATCGCCTTCGGCGGCATTCGCGCCGTCGACGACGCCTCCATCGATCTCTTCCCCGGCGAAGTGGTGGCGCTGCTCGGCCATAACGGCGCCGGCAAGTCGACGCTGATCAAGATACTGTCCGGTGCCTACAAGCGCGATGCCGGTCAGATCTTCGTCATTGGCGAGGAGGCAGCAATCTCCAACCCGCGCGACGCCAAGAAATACGGCATCGAGACGATCTATCAGACGCTGGCGCTTGCCGACAATGTCGACGCCGCCGCCAATCTGTTCCTCGGCCGCGAGTTGATGACCGCCTGGGGCACCCTCGACGACGTCGCCATGGAGGCCGAAGCGCGCAAGGTGATGGGCCGGCTCAATCCGCGCTTCCAGCGCTTCAAGGAGCCGGTGATCAAGCTGTCCGGCGGACAGAGGCAGTCGGTGGCGATCGCGCGCGCGATCCTGTTCAACGCGCGAATCCTGATCATGGACGAGCCGACGGCAGCGCTCGGCCCCCAGGAGACGGCCCAGGTCGGCGAACTGGTGCGGCAACTCAAGGCCGACGGAATCGGCATCTTCCTGATCAGCCACGACATCCATGACGTGTTCGAGCTGGCGGACAGGGTCTGCGTCATGAAGAACGGCCAGGTCGTCGGTACGGCGCGCACCAGCGACGTGACTCAGGACGAGGTGCTCGGCATGATCATTCTGGGCAGGTGCCCGCCGGGCGCCATGCCAGGCCCGGGAGCGCTGAAAATCGCGGCCTAAGACCATAAATTGGTTGGCTAATTTGCGACTTGTTTGATGAGCCAATCGCGGCGTTGGGTTGGCCTTGCCATTGTATTGGCGCGGAGACTTGCCCATAAAGGTGGCCAACCGTCCATGGGCCGCACCCTGCATTGAAAAAGCTTTTCCCGATCGTCGCCTTCATCGCCGTCGCGCTGATCAGCCTGACGATGGCGGGGTTCGCCTATTTCGCGACCCAGGAGGCGGCACGCATCAAGTTCGAGGGAACCGCCGACGATGCGCTCAACCGCATCGAGAGCCGCATCGACCTGCATCTGTCGCTGCTGCGCTCGACCCAGGCGCTGTTCGATGCTCGAAACGGCGATATCACGCGCGGCGAGTTCAAGGCCTTCCTCAACGCGCTCGACATCGACGACAATTTCGCCGGACTGCGCGGCATCGGCTTCCTGAGGCTGGCCAAGACCGGCGACGAGGCCACGCTCGAGCGCGACATCCTGCGCGCTCGCGGTTCGGCCCACCCGGTCTATCCGGCCATCACGCAGCAGCAATGGCGCACGCCCATCGTGCTTTTCGAGCCGCTCGATACCTCCAACCAGTCGATCATCGGCTTCGACATGTTCAGCGACCCGGCACGGCGGGCGGCAATCGAGAAGGCCATGGCCGACGACCAGCAGCATGCCAGTGGGCTCGTTCAACTTGGCCAGGGACAAGGGCTGGAGCAGACATTCCCCGGATTTCTGGTCTTCGTGCGGCTGAATGTGGAAACGGCCCCGGACGTCATCGATGCCAGCCGCTCCTCGACCGCCGGCTTCCTCTACGCCTCCTTCCGCGCACGCGATCTGTTCCAGGTGGCGCTCAGCAAGGCTCCGCTGCTGCCGGTCAACGTCGAAATCTTCGACGGCCAGCCGGGTGCCGGCAATCTCCTGTTCCGGTCGGAGGCGCCGCCGGCCGAATCGCTCGGCGGAAAGCTTCTGGCGCGCCGGGATATCGTCGTGGCCGGCCGACCCTGGACTGTCCTGTTTCGGCCGACGAGCGCTTTCGCGCTGCCGTCCTCGCGCGCTATTCCCGTGATGCTCGGTCTGTTCGGCCTGCTGCTCGCCGGGGCGATCGCCTTGGTGGCCCGCTATCAGGAGCGCGCCTACGAGGCGAAGTCGCTGCTGCATGAGGCCACGGAGAAGAGCCTGCTGGAAAAGGAACTGATCCTGCAGGAGATGAAGCACCGCATCAAGAACTCGATCACCAGGGTGCTGGCGATCGCACGGCAGACTGCTTCGCAGGCCACCGACGTGAAGGAGTTCTCGGCATCATTCTCGGCGCGGCTGCAGGCGATGGCCGCGTCGCAGGACATGCTGACACGCTCGCGCTGGCAGAAAGCGGACCTCGGCGACCTGCTGCGCACCGAGCTCGGGCAGGTGTTCGGCAAAGAGCTTTCCGAAGGCATATTGTCGGGGCCGGAAGTGCTGCTTGACGAGACGACGACGCAGGCGCTTGGCCTGACCTTCCACGAGCTTGCCACCAACGCGCTGAAATATGGCGAGGCCGGCAACTCGGTGGGCGCCCTGAAGGTCGATTGGCGGGTCGAAGGACGTGGCCGGGAGCGGACGCTGGTGCTCGATTGGCGCGAGGCCGGGCAAAAGAAACTGGAGCCGCCGGCAAAGACCGGTTTCGGCACCAAGCTGATCGATCTCAATGTCACGCGAGAATTGCGCGGTACGATCAAGCGCGACTACCGGGCCGACGGGCTTAAGGTGGAAATCCGAATACCCCTGCCAGGCTGAGCGCCTGTCAGTCAGGGTCTAACAACGATCTACCCGGGGACCGCTGGTCGGCCCCCGGGTAGATGACTGTGTCTCGCGGAAAATCAGTTGCAGCGGGCCTTGTATCTCGTGCCGTCAGCGTGGCGATATATGCAATAGCCATTGCGCAGGTTGCGAACCAACAGGCCGGACCCGGCGCCCACAGCCGCGCCGATCAGCGCGCCCCTGCCGCCGCCGACCAGGCCGCCCACGCCGGCGCCGATCAGGCCGCCCCCGACGACGTCCTGCTCGGTCGTGGTGCAGCCGCTGACGGCGACCACGGCAACCATGGCAATGATCATTTTCCGCATAAATAGCTCCTCGCTTTTGTCCTCACTTTTGGCAGTGCCAACCGCCGTTTAGCACGAAAAAACGGGCTTTGCCTGCCCGATCTTGTTATTGCTGAAGAGAGTGTCTTACGGGCGTGCGCCGTTTGACGCGACAAGCGCGCCGGAAGTTTCCAGCGACGCGACGAGCCTGCCGTCGGGACGCACGGTCCACAGCAGTTGATCGTAGTCGTCTTCAAGTGCCGGATCGACGGCAAGGCACTCGCCCTTGACACGCGGCGTGCGCCCCTGCAGGTCGCCCAGCGCAAACGGCCGTTCGGCGATGCAAGCCTCGAAAGTCTCGAAGACGCTGACCGGCACCGACAGTTCGCGGCAATCGGTCATGGTGTCCGAGCAGCCAATGACGAGGAGCAAGGCGGCGATGTGTTCCACGGGTCGAATCCTCCCGCCGCAAAGAACGATTGTTGCCGCTCAAAAGTTCCTGCTCGGCGGAGTCGGCGCGCAATGGCGCGTGCCCTTGGCGCCGGCCGGCTGCTCGATTGGAAAGATCAGGCCAGTTGCCAGGCCACCGCCAGCACGAGAGCAGCAACAAGCGCGACGGCGCCGAGGCGAAGCGATGGATGGGAGGAACGGGGCGAGGGCGGTGCTTCGGCGTCCTGGAAGCCGCCCATCGAGACGCAGGCGGCCCGCTCCAGCCTGTTCATATCGGCAATCATCTTCGGTTCCTCCCAAATCGCGGTGTGATTGCGCGGCTGGGTTTAATGCGTCGCGAGCGGTTCAGCTCCTCACGGGATCGCCGATCCACTCCAAGGTTTACGCAACTCGGAAGGGCATTGCGCGCTATCCTGGAGTTGCTTCTGCCGGGGAACACAATCGGATTTTATGGTGAACAGCAGGTTAAACGCCTCTCCGGCGGCTGACCGTTGCCCCGGGACGTGGTTGTCATTCTATCTCGAAATTGCCGCGCGGGATGGTCAGGCGATATTCGAGACGATCGTCGTCGATATCGAGACTGGCGGAGCCGTTCAGCGACGTCGGCACGACGCGTTCGAGGGCGACGCTGCCAAAACGATTTTCGGTGCGCCGACCGGCGCCGATCCTTTCTGTCCAAATCAGCAAAAGGCCAGGCGAAGTCTCGCTGCCGGCCGCGATCCTGGCGCTTACCCTGATCCGTCCGTCAGGCTGCGACAGGGCGCCGGAGCTTGCCGAATTCACGGCCAGCTCGTGCATGGCCAGTCCGATATGAAGGGCAGCGTTCGGATTGAGGTAAGGGTTCTCCCCATCGAAACGCAGGCTGCGACTTGGATCGGCGCTATAGCGGCCGACCTGGCCGGACACTAGCTCACGAAGCGCCGCTCCCCGCCAGTTGGAGGATGTCACCAGATCCTGAGACGAGGCGAGCGACTGGATGCGGCCGCGAAAGTGCGTCAGGAAATCGCCGAGCGTCTCCGAGTAGCGTCCGGTCTGGGTGGCTATGCTCTGGATGATGGCCAGAAGATTCTTCGAGCGATGGCTGACCTCTCGCAGGAGCGTCTTCAGCGTCTGCTCGCGGCGCTTCTGCTCCGTCGTCTCGACCATGGTGGTGACGACGCCCTGAACCTCGCCGGAGTCGCTGCGATCGGCATCGATCCAGACATGGAACCAGCGCACGCCGTCACTGTCGGAAATGCCGAGCTCGAGGCGATCCGGGTTGCCGGTTTCAATCACCTTGCGCTTGGCTGCGCCTATGCGCTCGGACTGCGCGGGGGAAAGCACATCCTTGCCCTCGGCCGTCTCGCACGCCCACGGGGCGCGCATGTTGCGCGCCCAGACGGTCTTCATTTCACGATCCTGGTAGAGGACCGAAATTCCAGCATTGTGGAGCGCGTGGAGCAGCGCGCGCCCCACCTGCATCCCGCTTTCCGCCGGATGCATCGCGATTACTTCGTCGCTGCGCTCTTGCGTATAGTCCTTCTCTGAGGCCTTGGAACGCATTCGATACTTCCCGCATCCAGGCGCGAACGGCTTACGAGGATTGCTGCCCCGGTGTTGACCTACTGACACTTACGCTGCCCAAAAGCGGTCCGCCGGACGACATCCTTTTGGGGACATCGCCCGGCGGTGGCTGGAAACCGTTTGAGGGGTGCGGCTTCCAGTGTTCGGCACTACCCCTGGTCAGGTTCTCCTGACGAGGCCGGCGATGAGCGAGATCACCAGGAAAGCAAGGAAGACGAAGAACAATATCTGCGCGATGCCAGCCGATGTGCCGGCGATGCCGCCGAACCCAAGCGCGCCGGCGATGATCGCGACCACAAGAAAAACGAGCGCCCAGTACAGCATGATATCTCTCCTTCTAACGTCCTGGAAAAAACGTGGCTGGATGGCGTTTGTTCCACCATTTGCGGAAAAAGACGATCCCCTGAAAGCGCTTCACGGATGGGACTCCGCGCCGCATCGTGCGAGGCGCGGGCGCCTCGCATGAGAGCTCAATGATCGGACATGCGGTCAGGCCGCGGCTTTCGCCTGCCGGTCGAAGAACAGCGCCTGACTGATCAGGGCCTTCACCATGTCTGGATTGAAGGGCTTGGTCACCAGAAACGCCGGTTCGGGACGCTCGCCGGTCAACAGGCGCTCAGGGAAAGCGGTGATGAAGATCACCGGCACCGGCGTCGAGGACAAGATCTCGTTGACCGCCTCTATGCCCGAGCTGCCATCGGCGAGCTGGATGTCGGCCAGCACCATTTTCGGACGCGTCTTGCCGAAAACGGCGACCGCCTCGGCGTGCGTGCGGGCGGTGCCGACAACGCGATGGCCGAGGCTTTCGACCATTTCCTCGATGTCCATGGCGATCAGCGGCTCGTCCTCGATGATCAGCACGTCGGTCGCGACCTGGCGAGAAATCTCGCTGCTTGCCTGGGCAAGCAATTCGGAGAACTCCTGTTCGTCGGCATCGAGGATTTCCGCCGCTTCATCCTCGCTGAAACCCTCTACGGCGACCAGCAGGAAAGCCTGCCTCGGCCGCGGCGCGATTGCGTTCAGATTGGCGGCCGCCCGCTGCTCCCAAGCTGTCTGCGCATGCTCTTGCGGCACGCGGATCGCAATCGAAGTGAAAAGCCTGGCAAAGACCTTGTACAGCGCAATGCGATCGCTCGATGCCTTGGGGAAAACTTCGGTGTCGGCGATGATGGCCTCCAGCATCGCAGCAACCAGGGCGTCACCGCTTTCCTGCGATCCCGACACGGCGCGCGAGAAACGGCGGAGGAAAGGCAGGTGAGGAGCGATGGTTGCGGACAGGCTCATATCTGACGTCTCCCTCAGATGACGTTGTTGCAAAGGCTAGACTCACTGGAAGTCCCGGCAAAACCAACGTCGGCTTTCTGAAAAAGTTCCGCCGGGCAGGGAACTAAATTAGGAAGCGGACGTTTCCGGCTTTGGGATGGGCAACCAGACAAGGGTGCCGCTTGCGTCGTGATCTATGGTTTTAAAGCGGTTTCAGGTGCTGGGACTTAGGGCAAACATGAAAGAAATGTCAAAGAATTCAATAACTGGCGCCCCGAGCAGGCACCGGAACGGGGGTAGCGGTCCGCTCGGACCGAACTCCGAAATCGCCCGCAAACTCAAGCAATATTACGACGAGCTGGTCTCCGATCAGGTGCCGGATCGATTCGCTCAGTTGCTCAGCCAGCTGGAAAAGGCCGAACCCGCCGAGAAAAAGGACTGAGACATGGCGGCGGTCTCCCAGAGCTTCAAGACCGAGCTGCTCGGCGCGATCCCAAGCCTGCGCGCCTTTGCGGTGTCGCTGACGCAGAATGCCGACAAGGCGGACGACCTCGTCCAGGAAACCCTGGTCAAGGCGTGGGACAAACATGAGAGTTTCCAGCCGGGCACCAACCTCAAGGCCTGGCTGTTCACGATCCTGCGCAACGAATTCTATTCGCAGATGCGCAAGCGCGGCCGCGAGGTGCAGGACAGCGACGGCATCATGACCGCCAGGCTCGCCGTCCACCCGGCCCAGCATGGCCAGCTCGACCTCAAGGACTTTCGCGGCGCGCTGGAACAGCTCCCGGAGGATCAGCGCGAAGCGATCATCCTGATCGGCGCGTCCGGCTTCTCCTACGAAGAGGCGGCGGAGATCTGCGGCTGCGCGGTGGGCACGATCAAGAGCCGGGTCAGCCGCGCGCGCGCCCGGCTGCAGGACATCCTGAAGATTTCTGGCGAGGACGAATACGGCCCCGACGCGATCTCGGCGCAGGTGACAGGATCAAACGCCGCCTGACACCGACCTCCGGCTCTTCGACGCTACGTCGTCACGCCGCTTTCGCTCGCCTGCAGGCGAGCGCCAGGGCCTGGATCAGATCGTCTCCCGAGTAGGGCTTGGTGACCAGCTTAATCTCGGGAAAAGAGCCTTCGAGATCCTCGGCGTCGGAGTAGCCGGACGCGAAGACGAATGGAATGCCCGCGCTGCGCAGCCGCTCGGCGAAGTCGAGTGTCGAGGTGCCGCCGAGCATCAGGTCGACGATAGCGGCGTCGAACCAGGAAAACCCATCCCGCAGGTCGATTTCAGCCAGATCGCCAACAATCGCGACCTCGGCGGCGCCTTGGTCGCGGCATAGTTGCTCGACATCCATCGCTATCAGGAATTCGTCTTCCAAGACCAGGATACGCAATCCGTCTAGCAATGGGGGCACGTGGCGGCGACTCCTATAAGGCTGCAGTCATGCGCGGTATTCCGCGCTCTGTCATTTAAAAAAGACATGACCAGCGATGCATTGCGTGAGCGGCGGAACCTCGTTCCGGGTGAAGCGTTTGTATTCGCCCGATCGGGGCAGGGGTTTCGAAGAGGGGTCGAAATGTCCGGCCAGAGCGCATATTCCCTTGCCAACCGCCAATATCCTTGCGGCAAATGCCCGCTGCGGCCGCTGCCAGTCTTTCGCGAATTCGAGAGCCAGGAGCTGTTGTTCGTCAGCGGGTTCAAGAAAGGAGAGCTTGCGGTCGACAAGGGGGCGACCGTGCTGGTCGAAGGCAGCCACAGCGCGCATCTCTACACCATACTTTCAGGCTGGGCATTCCGCTACAAGCTGTTGCCCGACGGGCGGCGGCAAATCCTCAATTATTCCATGCCCGGCGATCTCATCGGCCTGCAAGGCAGCCTAATGGGCGAGATGCAGCATTCCGTCGAGGCCTTGTCGCCGATGCTGCTGTGCGTCTTCGAGCGCGACCAATTGCACGAGCTTTACCGTAACTACCCGGGCCTGGCCTATGACATCACCTGGATGGCGTCGCGCGAGGAGCGCATGCTCGATGAAAACCTGCTCAGCATCGGTCGCCGTTCCGCGCTGGAGCGCACCGCCTATCTTGTCGCCTTCATCTCCAGCCGTGCCCGGGGCGCAGGCCTGAACGGCAAGCGGCCGGTGCAGATCCCGATCACGCAGCAGCATATCGCCGATACGCTCGGCCTGTCGCTGGTGCATACCAACAAGACGATCCGCAAGCTGATGGACCGTAAGCTGATCATTTGGCGTGACGGTGGTTGCGAGGTTCTCAGCCATGAGGGGCTGACGGAGTTGGCCGGCTGGCAAGGTTTGGGTGACGAGCGCAGACCGCTCATCTGACTGCGAGCGGGACCGGCAGAACGGAACCCCGGTCTCGGCCAAGCGTTGAAATGGAAGCAAACTTCAGGAGTTACGCAATGGCGACCGCCGCAGGCAGATCCGCAACAGATACTCCCCCCAGCGCCGACCTCGAAGCCGACATCCGGCAGTTGAAGGCCGATATCGAAGAGCTCACCAGGCAATTGGCCAAGACCCGGGACGACAGTTACGGGGCAGCGCGCCGCGCGGCCGCCGAAGGCGTCGAGCAGTTGCGTGCGCACGGCGAGGCAGCGTTCGAAAGCATGCGCGGAAGCGCTCAGGATTTGGAAGCGCAGTTGATAGCCAGCGTTCGCGAAAAGCCGGTGACGTCGCTGGCGATTGCGGCGGGAGTAGGCTTCCTGTTCGCGCTGCTGTCGCGCCGCTAGCAGCCCTCATATGGGGACGCTGGTTTCGCTTATTTCCGGCCTTGCTTCCGGCGAGGCGGTGGCGGCCTTGCAAAGAGCGCGGCTGACCGCAATCCTCTACGGACTTGCCGGTGTTTTTGCCCTGTGCGGCGTCGGTTTCCTCATCGGCGCGGCCTATATCTGGCTGGCGGCGCGCTACGGGCCGCTAGCGACCAGCCTCGGCTTCGGCATCGGCTTCCTGGTGATCGCCGGGCTGATTGTCGTGATCCACAAGCTGACAACCAGCATGCGGGCGCGGCGGCGCGCGCGAAGGCGAAAGGCCGACATGACGGCGGTTGGCGTTACCGCGGCGCTCGCGTTCCTCCCGGCGCTCGCGAAAAGCAAGGGCGGCTTGGGGACGCTTCTCGCGCCCGCGATCGCGCTCGCCGCCTACGCCATCTACCGCGAGAACGTGAAGGCTGGGCCTCGAGACAAGGATCGCAGCGAAACGCCATAGGCGCGGCAAGCCGGTCGAGGCGGCCGACCGTTACCGGATATCACTGTCGGATTGGGAACTTTCGCGGAAAGGGTCCGTTACCCGACCATGCCGTGCTCGGCGTGCGCGCCCCCACACCTGGAGACCGACAATGCCCAAGACCGTTCCTGAAAACGAAGCCCGCCAGGGGCACTGGGGCTGGCATGCGCTCAGGATTCTCGTCGCCGGGCTGCTGCTGGTATTCATCGCCTGGGGCGTAGCCGAGATTTATGGCGTGCTGATCAAAGAGCCGAGCACCGAGCAGCAGCACGTCCCACAACCTCCAGGGACCGAGCAGGCGCCTGCTCCCAGCGGTCAAACACAGTAGTTTTGAGGTCTTGGCTTCATTCAGGCTGCCTTTGCCTGCGCGCTGCTTCTAGGGACCAGCACGTTAAGGGTCGCTGGATGGATCTCGACTGTGGTTTCGCGTTCCAGCTTGACCAACTCTCCGTCCATCACCGCCTTGAACTTTGTCGGCGAGGAATGAATTTTCAGCACGGCCTTGTCAGCCTGGTGGATCTCGACATGTTCGCTTTGGCGCCACCGGCCGCGCAGCATGGCAAGCAGCAATTTTACCAAGTCACGGCGCCGGCGCGCAACGCTGACATAGATGCCAAGCACGCCGCCGGCCGGATTGTCCGCATAAGGCAGATGGCCCTCGCCGAACAGATTGTTGCTGATGCCAATTCCGGTCGCGCGGGTGATGATGTCGGTCTTGCCGATGGTCAAGGTCACCTTGAGGGTGCGCGGGTTCTTGATCGTTGCCCATGCGGCGCGAGCCGACGCCCGCATCTTTCCCAGCCGCGAGCCAAAATCCATCCTCTCGCGGAGCTGGACCATTCTGGCATGCATGCCGATTGAAAATTGATGCACGAAGGGACGGCCATTCGCGGTCGCCATATCGACCGCCTTGACCTCGCCGTCGGTAAAGGCCTTCAAGGCGGCCTCCAGTGTTTGGGGAATGCCAAGGCTGCGCGCGAAAAGGTTCATCGTACCGGCCGGCAATATGGCCAACGCCTTCTTCTTGTTCATCAGAAGCGAGGCCGCGGTGGACACCGTTCCGTCGCCGCCTCCGGCCAGCACGACATCGACGTTGCGCCTGGCTATGGCCTTTTCCAAAGCCGTGGCGATTTCGCCGCCCGCAACGATGTCGATCTGAACCGAATGGCCAGCCGCTTCCAGAAGCTCGCGGACCCGGTCGGCAAAGGCTGCAACATCGGTCGTGCGCAGGGTGCCCCCGTCCTTGTTCAGCACCGCAGCAAACCGCATGCCCCTCTCCTGCTATTGTTAGGCCAAAAACGAGTTCCCAGCCGCAGGCTGAAACGGAAAGGGGCCGCCGAAGGTTCCGCGCCAGGGAGCAAGTCAAGCGCCGTGGACGGGCGCCGTTTGGAACAAGGCTCACCTCACGACGTTGTGAAATCGTGGAATATTGCCGCGCTCGCCCTTGCCTTGTGCGAGGCCGCGAACGCGGCGCGTAGGAAAATCAGGCACGAGGAGAGACGATCATGATCCGCACTCTTTTTGCAACGACCGCGCTTGCAACCCTCCTAGCAACCGGGGCCATTGCGCAGAACACAACGCCTGCACCGGCGCAGGCACCCGCAACGGAAACCCCCGCGCCCGCCGCCGAGACCCAAGCTCCAGTAGTACGTGCAGACGGGGCGCTGATGACCAATATCATCGGTGAGTCCGTCTATAATGGGACCGGCGACGATGCCGAAGACATCGGCAAGGTAGACGACGTCGTTTTCGATGCAAGCGGCAACGTAAAATCCGTCATCATCGGCGTCGGCGGCTTTCTTGGCGTCGGCACCAAGGATGTCGCCTTCGATTACAACAAGCTGGAATGGGCCGAGAAGAACGGCGACCGCTGGCTCGTAGCGAAGACGACCAAAGACGAGCTGAACGCGCAGGCGGCCTTCGATCGCAAGGCCTATGATCCGGCCCCGGCGCAAACGACCGATGCCACGCAGCCTGCGACCACCGACACCGGAACAGCGCAAGCGCCCGCGCAGCCGGCCCAGCCGGTAGAGAAGGCTGAAGGCAATCTCGCCACCAACATCATGGGCGAGTCGGTCTATAACGGCACCGCCGACGACGCCCAAAAGATCGGTGACGTCAACGACATCGTTCTTGCCAAGGACGGCAAGGCCGAATCCCTCGTGATCGGCGTCGGCGGCTTCCTGGGCATTGGCGAGAAGAACGTTACCTTCGACTTCGCCAAGGCCAAATGGGCGGAGAAGAATGGCGATCGCTGGTTGATCGCCGAGACGACGAAGGAAGAACTGGAGGCCCAGCCGGACTTCAACCGCAAGGCTTATGATCCGGCGCCGGCCGCAGCCACCACGGCTTCGAACACTGCTCCGGCAACGACCACCCCTGCCGTGACCTCGTCCGACACCACGGCCGACAAGGAGGCCAAACCGGCTCAGCCGGCCCAGACGACGGCTGAGACCAAGCCCGCGGCGCCGGCTGCGAATACGACGGCTGAGAACAAGCCGGCCGATACCGGCACAGCCGCCACCGACACGACCAAGACAGCCTCGATCGACAAATCGACGTTGAACGAAATGCCGATGGGCAACATCAGAGTCGACGACCTGAAGGGCACCACGGTATACGGCGCCAACGATGTCGAGATCGGCGAGATTGGCGACGTCGTGCTGACGCCCGACAACAAGCCGGATGCGGTGGTGATCGATGTCGGCGGTTTCCTAGGCATGGGCGAGAAGGAAGTCGCCCTCGGCATGGATAAGCTGAAGTTCATGACCGACAAGGACGGCAATAAGTATCTCTACACCAACTTCACCAAGGAGCAGTTGGAGGCGCAGGCAGCCTACGACAAGAGCTCCTATGCCGCAAACCGCGACAAGCAAAGGATGGTCCTGCAGTAAGGGACCAGGCAGCGGGCAGCGGGCAGCAGGGAATACGCGTTTTGCTATTCCCTGCTGCCTGCTGTCTTGCTCACATGGCCGACCACTCCGTCCTTTGTCAGCTCCGCCAGCGCGAGTGATTGGTCGAGATGGTTGGCGCGCCAGGTGAGCATCTTCTCGGCGAGTTCCAGGCGCACCGGCAGATAGGCGGGGTCGTGCGCGACGTTGCTCAACTCGTCCGGATCCCTAGCCAGGTCGAAGAGAAGCGGCGGCAGGCCGCCGCCGAAATGGACATATTTGAAAGCCTCGGTGCGAAGGACGGCAAGGTTGCAGTCGCGTGAGCCGATGCCGAAATGCCGCTCGGCTTCGCGGTCGGCGACCGAGCGGAAATTGAATTCCCAGTGCGCCGCGTCGCGCCAGTCGGCCGGCTCCTCGCCGTCGAGCCAGGACGCCAGCGACCTGCCGTCGAGGTGCGGTTCGGGTGCTGCGCCGATCAGGTCGAGCAAGGTCGGGAAGACGTCCACCGCCTCGGTGAAACGATCGATGGATGCGCCGGCCGCATTTGTCCGGCGCGGATCGCGCACGATCAGCGGAATGTGGTAGCTGGCGTCGAAGAAGCCGCCTTTGCCAAGCATGAAGTGGTCGCCCATCATCTCGGCATGGTCGGAGGTGAGCACAACCACAGTGTCATCCCAACTGTCGGCCGCCTTCAGCGCTTCCCAGATGCGGCCGAGCTGCGCGTCGAGCTCGGAGATCATGCCGTAGTAAAGCGCACGGATCCGGCGGAAATTCTCCTCGCTCCAATCCCGCACCTTGCCCTCGACGCCGGGAACGAACTTCGTCCGCTTCTGCAGGCCAAGATCGTATGCGAGGTAGGGGTGGCTTTGCGCCTCGGCCTGCCAGTTCGCCGCGCGCCGGAAAGCGGGGCCGTCGGCCGGGTCGTACATGGTGTTGTAGGGCTGCGGCACGATGAAAGGCGGGTGCGGACTGATGAAGGAGATGTGCGCGAACCACGGCGCCGATTGCTCCTGTTCGCCAAGCCAGCGGATGAATTCGCCGGCCAGGAAGGCCGCCGGCGTCTGGTCCTTCGAATAGGCCGGCGGCGCGTTGCTTACATCATCGCCGACCTTGCCCTGCTTGCCAGCCGGACGATGGATGCCCGGTGCCCCGGCGCTCGTGTCGATGCCGCGCGTCCGCAGCCAGGACAGCCACTGCTTCTGATGTTCGGGCAGCAACTGCCGGACGCTGAAGCCGGGCAGCACGCCTTCATAACTCCTCAGCCGCGGATCGCCGGCCGCAAGCCGGCGCGGGTCCGGCGCCACATCGGTATAGCCGAACAACGTGGGGTCATAACCCACCGCGCGTGCGGAAAGCGCGATGTTACCGTGGCGGGCGTCGAGCGGCGAGCCGTTGCGGCAGACCCGGTTGTTCATCTGATAGAGGCCGGTGTAGAGGCAGGCGCGCGCCGGCGAGCAGGGCGCCGCTCCACCGTAGTGGCGCTGGAACAGCACGCCCTCGGCCGCGAGCGCATCCACATGCGGCGTTTTCACCACCGGATGTCCCGCCACCGACAGACAATCGCCGCGCCACTGGTCGCAGGTGATGAGAAGAACATTCGGGCGGCTCACTCGGTTGTCCAAACTCTTCTCCCTCAAGACGGCGCGCCCGCTCATGGAGCCGAAATTTCCCGATCGGCGCAAGCAGGCAGTTTCATCAATTGGTGAACATCGGTCTTATGGCCGTTCACTTTTGTGATACAGTCCATTCTGAGTTTGGTCGCTTTGCCGGGCCCGGCGCTATCCTCATATTGCGGTGGACAGCGGCAGGGGCCGCAGCAAGATAGGGAAGGAGCAAGACCATGCTCAATCAGATCAAAGGCCTGCATCACGTTACCTCGATGGCAAGCGATGCGCGCCGCAACAATGAATTCTTTACCAAGAAGCTCGGCCTGCGTCGGGTGAAGAAGACCGTCAATTTCGACGCACCGGACGTCTATCACCTCTACTATGCCGACGAGTTCGGCACGCCGGGCTCGGTGATGACCTATTTCCCGTTCCCGGACATCGGCAAGGGCCGGCATGGGGTGGGTGAGGTCGGCACCACCGTCTTCTCAGTGCCGGAAGGCACGCTCGGCTATTGGGAAAAGCGCTTCGCCGACAAGGGCGTCAGCGGTGTTGGCCGCAGCGAAAGCTTTGGCGAGAAGCGGCTTGCCTTCACCGGCCCCGACGGCGACAGTTTTGCGCTGGTTGAAGACAAGGCCGACGGCAGAGCGCCCTGGGTGAAGGGCGGCGTTCCCGCCGATGAGGCAATTCGCGGCTTCCACTCGGTCGCGCTGAGACTGAAGGACGGCGGCGCCACCGAGGAGCTGCTGAAGTTCATGGGCTATGAAGAGGTCGACAAGTCCGGCAACATCCGCCGGATGGCAATCAAGAACGGCAACGGCGCCGACGTCGTCGACATCGAATCGCTGCCGGGCGCCGGCTTTGCCAATCTCGGCGCCGGCTCGGTGCACCATGTCGCCTTCGCGGTCGAGGATCGCGCGCGGCAGCTCGAAGTGCGCAAGGCGCTTGTTGACACGGGTTACGGCGTGACGCCGGTCATCGATCGCGACTATTTCTGGGCGATCTATTTCCGCACGCCGGGCGGCGTGCTGTTCGAGGTGTCGACCAACGAGCCGGGCTTCAACCGGGACGAGGACACCGCGCATCTCGGCGAGGCGCTGAAGCTGCCGACGCAGCATCAGCATCTGAGACCCTATCTCGAACAGCATCTGCAGAAGCTGGAAGACTGACGCCATGAGCAAGAACGCCTACATCCACAAAGTGCTGCCCGGTTCGCCGGGCAGCGCGCTGCTGTTCGTCTTCCACGGCACCGGAGCCGACGAGAACCAGCTTCTGTCCTTCGGTCGCGAGCTCGCGCCTTCGGCGACGATAGTCTCGGCGCGCGGCGATGTGTCGGAGCAAGGTGCCGCCCGTTTCTTCCGCCGCACCGGCGAAGGCGTCTACGACATGGACGACCTCGCGCGGGCGACGGCCAAGATGGCCGGCTTCGTCAAGGCGCATGTCGAGGCGGCAAAGCCCTCGGCGGTGTTCGGCCTCGGCTATTCCAACGGCGCCAACATCCTGGCCTCGGTGGTGTTCGCCGAGCCAGGACTGTTCGATGCCGCGGCGCTGATGCATCCGCTGATCCCGTTCGAGCCGCAGGTGCAGGGCAGCCTTGCCGGGCGCCGCATCCTGATCACGGCCGGCAGGCGCGACCCGATCTGCCCGCCGAACCTGACAACGCGGCTGGAGGCCTATTTGCGCGCCGACGGGGCCGATGTCACAGTGGAATGGCACGACGGCGGGCACGAGGTGCGGCCGAATGAAATCGAAGCGGCGCGGCGGCTGTTCGCCCTCTCGCCCGTCGGCGAAGGAGTGAAGAAAAATGGCTGACCAGCTGCCTGAGATCGAACTGGAAGATCGCGGCTCCAAGGGTCGCTACCTGCTGCGCGGACCAGGCGGCGCCGAGGCCGAAATGACCTTCACCAAGGTCGGCGAGCACCAGCTCATCATCGATCACACCGAGGTGCCGGATGTCTTTCGCGGCCAGGGCGCCGGGCTTCGCCTGGTAGCCCGCGCCGTCGAGGACGCGCGCGCGGCGGGCAAGAAGATAATCCCGCTCTGCCCCTTCGCCAACGCCCAGTTCCGCCGCCATCCGGAATGGGCCGACGTGCTGAAATAGTAGCACTTGTCTTCCCCTTCTCCCCCGGGGGAGAAGGGGGCCGCGAAGCGGCCGGATGAGGGGAGCTCCACGGAAAACCGACGTCTCACTCCGCTGCAGCACCCTAAACCGTCTTGGCGCTGCGCGCCGGTCCACCGGGGCGAGCGACGCAGCCGCCCAGCCATAAATGCGAACACGCGTCTGGCATTTGCGCAGTTCGGCCATCTTGCCTAATTAGACAGATCACCTGGGATTCTCCCGCCCCGATCCGCCACCTCAAAAAGCGAATGGCCTGATGACCGAATCCGACCTCATTCCCGTTTTCGACGGCCACAACGACACGCTGCTCAGGCTCTACCAGTCGAACGAAGCGGATGTCGAAAAGCTGTTCATCGAGGGCACGCCGGGCGGTCACATCGACATGCCGCGCGCCAAAAAGGGCGGTTTTGCCGGCGGCATGTTCGCGATCTTTCCGCCGCCGATCGAAAAGACCAAGCGCAGCGCCGTGCCGCCGGCGCCAAGCGATAACGAGCCACTGCCGCCGGAACTGCCGCGCGCCGAGGCGGTCACTTCGACCATCGGCATGGCCTCGATCCTGTTCAGGCTCGAGCGCGCCGGCGCGCTCACCGTCTGCCGCAGCGCCGGTGATGTGCGCGAGGCGATGGCGAATGGCTCGATCGCCGCGGTGTTCCACATCGAAGGCGTCGAGGCGATCGATCCCGAGCTTGCCATGCTCGACCTGCTCCATGCCGCGGGGCTCCGCTCGCTGGGGATCGTCTGGAGCCGGCCGAATGCCTTCGGCAACGGCGTGCCGTTCCGCTTTCCCTCGTCGCCCGATACCGGGCCGGGCCTGACCGACGCCGGCAAGGCGCTGGTCAAGGCGTGCAACCAGCTCAGGATCATGATCGACCTCTCGCATCTCAACGAGAAGGGCTTTCGCGATGTCGCCGCGCTCAGCGATGCGCCGCTGGTCGCGACCCACTCCAACGTGCATGCGATCTGCGGCCATTCGCGCAACCTCACCGGCTGGCAGCTCGGCGCGATCCGCGAAACGGGCGGTATGGTGGGCCTGAACTTCGCCACCGGCTTCCTGCGCGAAGACGGCCGCATGAATGCCGACACCAGCCTCGACATCATGCTGCGCCACATCGAGTCGCTGTTGCAGGCGCTGGGCGAGGACGGTGTCGGTCTCGGATCCGATTTCGACGGTGCCATGATCCCGGCGGTGATCGGCGACGTGGCAGGCTTGCCGAAGCTCCTCGATGCGCTCGCCGCTCGCGGCTTCGGGCGCGCGCTGATCGAGAAGATCGCTTATCGGAACTGGCTGCGTGTCCTTGAAAGGACGATCGGATAAAGTGACAATCTTGGACGTTCGGAATTGGGCCAGAACGCTCCCCCAACGTCGTCATCTTAGGGCGAAGCAGGAGCGCAGCTCCGTCGCGCTGCGGGCTTACGCACCCAAGCGCTTAAGCCATTCCTTGCCGACACCGCGGTCGCGGATGATCGGCAAGGGATCTTCATGGTCGAGCCGGGCGCAGATGCGGTAGACTTCCAGCGTCTCGGCATCCATCTCGCCGCGCTTGAAGAAGAACATCGCCGCCGCATAGCGGGTGCGGCCGGACCACATCTCGCCGAGCGGCGTGTTGACCAACTGCCACTGCTCGGCCGCTTCCGCCTCCGCGTCCAGCCTGTCCGCATCCCCTTCCACGTCAAAAGTCCGCCGGCGGGTTGGCGGTGCGGCGATCGAGCTTGATGAACGGCCGCGGCACCACTTTCGCCCGCTTCATCAGCTTCTGGTATCGCAGCTCGCGCAAGGCGTAGATCTCGACCCAGAGGTCGTCGACGACCGTATCGCCGTAAGGCCGTTGCAAGGAGGCGATGGCGATGTTGCGCTTGGCCATGGGCGACCACATCGCCGCGCTGACGAGCCCGACCTCCCGGCTCTTCTTCCAGTAGACGATGGCGTGCTCGGCCGGGATGTTGCCTTCGATCTCCAGCCCGACCAGCACATGGCGCAGCTGCTTCTTCGCCCGCGCTTCGAAGATGGGGCGGCGGCCGTTGAAGTGGCCTTTGTCCGGATCGACCATGAAGCCGAGGCCGATCTCGTCCGGCATGCGCAGGCGGTCGGCACGGATGGCATGCCCGGCAGTGGTGAAGTCGGCATTGGCGACGATCAGCCCGGCTTCTAGCCGGGCGCGATTGAGCGCCGTGTAGCCGATGGCGCGGATGCCGCGCAGCCCGCCCGCCGCCATCAGCCGGTCCCACAGGCTCAACGCCTTGTCCGCCGGCACGAACAGCTCGTAGCCGAGATCGCCGGTGAAGCCGGTGCGCGAGATGGTGACGGCAGCGCCGTCATGCGCGAAGTCGGCGAGGTCGAAAACCCTCAGCCGCTCGATGCCGGCAAAGCCGGCGTCGCGCAGGATGGCGAAGGAGGTTGGGCCTTGCAGCGCGAGCCCGGCGATCGCTTCGGTTTCTTCCTCGACGCTGACCTCATAGCCGATGGCGCTGTCAAGCAGCCAGGGCAGATGCCGCTCCTGCGAGCACAGCCGAAAGCGCGTCGGCGACAGCCGGAACAGCGTGCCGTCATCGAGGACGAAACCCTCGTCGTCGCACCAGGCGGTGTAGTGGACGCGGCCCGGCTTCAGCCTGGTCACGTCGCGCAGCGTGACACGGTCGAGATAGGCTTCGGCGTCCGGACCCTCGATCCGGTATTTCGTCATCGGCGAGATGTCGAAGAGTGCCGCCTGGCTGCGAATGGCAAAATATTCCAGCTCCTCGTCCCAGAGCGAATGCGGCGCGCGGTAGCCGGCCCAATTGTACCAGTCGTTTGTCAGCGCGATCGCGTCAATGCGCGGCTGGAAAGGTGTGTCGAGCCGAAGCGTGCGGAAGTGGGATTGCGCCAGGGTGCGGGCGGAATTGATTTTCACATGACGATTCATGTTGGCGTCGTAGAGCGCTGCGTTTGTGAATGGCGAAATCATCTCATGCCCTCATCGCGATGATGCGGCGTGCGGCGTTGAGGCCGGGGGCGCCGGAGATGCCGCCGCCGGGATGCGAACCGGCGCCGGCAAGGAACAGCCCTTCGAGCGGCGTGTCGTAGCCCGACCAACCGGAGACCGGCCGCGACATCAACATCTGGTCGGCCTGCAACTCGCCGTGGTGCCAGTGGCCGCCAGGCATTCGGTAGCGTGCCTCGATGTCGGCCGGAGTCAGCAACTCGGCATGACGCACCGTGGCGCCGATGCCAGGCGCATAGGCTTCGAGCTGCGCCATGATCGCCTTGAGGAATTGCGGCTTGCCGGCGGTCCAGCCCTGTTTCAGCGCATAGGGCGCGTACTGCACCACCGCGGACAGCACGCAGGCGCCGGAGGGTGCCAGCGAAGGATCGACCAGGCTGGGAAGCGTGATCTCCATCACCGGCTCGGGCGAGAACTCGCCATATTTCGACGGGTTGAAGGCGCGCTCGACATGGTCCGGCGAAGGCGCGATGACGAGGCGGCCCTTGTGGCCAGCGGCGTCGACGCCGGCAAATTGCGGCGGCCGGTCGAGCGCGAGGTGAAGCTTCGCCGCATCGCCCTTCATGCGGATGTTCTTCATCTTGCGCACGAAACCGGTGTCGACCTCGCGCGGCCCGGCCAGATCGAGGATCGTGGTTGCGGGATTGATTGCCGAGACGACGGCTTTTGCGCGCAGCGCCTCGCCGCCCTGCGTGACGACACCGAGGGCGCGGCCCTTCTCGACGACGACCTTGGCGACCGGCGAAGCCAGACGGATCGAAACACCCGCTTGCTCGGCCGCCGAGCGGATGGCGGCAACGACCGCGCCCATGCCACCCTTGGGCTGTATCTGCGCGCCGGCGAGGCCGCCGATCTCGCCAGCGAGCCGATAGTAGAGGCCGAGCAGCGATGTCGGCGAGCGCGGACCGAGATGGCTGCCCAGTGTCGCGTCGAAAGCGAGCAGGCCTTTCAGCCTGTCGTCGGAAAGCTGCTCGTCGAGCAAGTCGTAGACGTTCATCAAGAGCACGCGCAGGAAGTCGCGCATATCCTCCTTGCCGAGCTTTTTCAGCGCCAGCGCCGTCTGGCCGAGCCCGGTCATTTCGGCGAGCGACATGCCGGCAAGGTCCGGCGGGCGGCGCGACAGAAACGGTTTCAAAACGCCGGCGTAGCGCAACAGCTGAGCGCGCAGGTCCCGCCAAGCCGACTGCTCCGACGGGCTGGCGCCCGTCAGCGCCTCGCCATAAGCGCCGTGCAGCACCAGCGGGCCGTCTTTCGACAATGCGACCGAGGGCACGAAATCGCCGCGCTCGATCTTCAGCCCGTGGCGCTCGAGCTCCAGCGTCTTCACCACATCGGGATGCAGGCGGTTGAGCAGATGAGCGACCGCCGAGACACGGAAGCCAGGTGCGAAGTCCTCGGTGCGCGCCGCGCCGCCGACCTCCTTGCCGGCCTCGAGCAGCAGCACCTTGCGTCCCGATTTCGCCAGCGTGGCGGCGGCGACCAGGCCGTTGTGGCCGCCGCCGATGACGATCGCGTCCCAATTCGCTTCAGATGACGTCATGGGCTGGGCTCATATGCAGGGTTGGCTTGGCGAGATCGCGCAGGATTTCGGCGGCGGCGTTGCGTCCGGGCGCGCCCATGACGCCGCCGCCCGGATGCGTGGAGGAGCCGCACATATAGAGCCCGCCGACCGGCGAGCGGTATTGCGCGTAGCCCGGCACCGGGCGGTTGAACAGCAGCTGGTCGAAGGTCAGTTCGCCTTGGAAGATGTTGCCTTCGGTGAGGCCGACCTCGGCCTCGATCTCGCGCGGCGTGCGCACCTCCATATGGACGATGCGGTCGCGGAAGCCGGGCGAATATTCGGCGATCTGCGCAACCACGCTCTCGGCGAAGCCGTCGCGGTCGGCGTCCGTCCAGTCTCGGCCGCCAATTTTGGGCGGCGCGTATTGCACGAAGCAGCTCATGAAATGTTTTCCCGGCGGCGCCATGGTCGGGTCGAGCGTGGTCGGGATCACCATGTCGAGGAAGGGATCGGCCGACCAGCGCCCGGCCTTCCAGTCGTCATAGGCGCGCTCCATGCGCTCGATTGAATCGGTGAAGTGCATGTCGGCGCGGTAGACCGGCGAATCCTTCGGCAGAGCCGGGAATTGAGGAAGCGAATCCAGCGCGATGTTGACCTTGCCGGACGAACCGCGGATCTTGAAGTTCCTGACGCGACGAAGGAAGATGTCGGGCAGCTCCTTCTCCTCGACCAGTTTCAGGAAGGTGCGCTTCACGTCGGCGTTTGAGACGACGAGCTTGCCGTGGATCTCTTCGCCGCCTGCCAGCACGACGCCGTTGGCCCTGCCGTTCCTGATCAACACGCGCTCGACCTCGGCGCCGGTGCGGATCGTGCCGCCGGAGGCCTTGAATGAGGCTGCGAGCGCCTTGGTCACGGCACCCATACCGCCACGCGCATAGCCCCAGGCGCCCACCGAGCCATCGACCTCACCCATATAGTGGTGGAGCAGGACATAGGCCGTGCCGGGCGACATGGGCCCAAGCGCCGTGCCGATGATGCCGGAGAGCGCAAAGTTCGCCTTGATGACGTCGGTCTCGAAATACTCGTCGAGGAAGTCGGAGATCGACATCGTCCAGAAGCGCAAGGTCAGCGCCATTTCCTCAGCAGTGAGACCGGCGAATTTCTTGCCGAGATAAAGCAACCCGCCAAGATCGCGCGGCTTGAAGCTGGTGGGATCGGGCGCAGTGCGCAACAACAGCGGCTGGATGAAGCGGCACTGCCTTGTGACGTCGCGCGAATAGCGGTCGTAGGCCTCGGCGTCGCGCTTGGAGAAGCGGGCGAATTCGCGGCGATGCGCATCGTGGTCGCGGTAGTTGGCGAGATAGTCGCCGTCGCGCGTGAACACCGCGCCGCCTTCATAGGAGATCACCTGCAGGCCGAAGCGCGGCAGCTCCAGATCGCGCATGATCTCGGGCCGGAACAGCGAGCAGACATAGGAGCAGTTGGAGTAGAGAAAGCCCGGCGTCAGCTCGCGGCTGGTGGCCGCACCGCCGACCCAGTCGTTCTTCTCGACCACCAGCACGTCGAGCCCGGCGCGCTGCAGATAGCCGGCGTTGACCAGCCCGTTGTGGCCGCCGCCGATGACGATCGCGTCCCATGCCTTCATGTGCGCTCAACCTCCCTCCGGCCGCCCGTTTTTGGGTGCGATTTGTTCCCCGATCAGCCGAATTTGGCACGGGTCACGGTTTTTTGTCCAGCCATTTTGAATGAATGTTCAACAAATGATGTTGCGTTTCTGCGTTGATGCGCTAGGCTTTGCCCCGCATTTCTGGTGTCCACTAGCCCGAAGGTGACTTCGGCATTTGAGGCTCAGTCCGATGATCGAAACGGCTAACGCCGAGCCGGAATATGACGACGCGGCCATTCGCTTCCTCGAGGCGCTCTGGGGCGATGGCTACCTGTCGCCGGGCGGCCCGGACGAAGTGGACCGCGTGGTCGAAGGCCTCTCGTTCAAGGGCAAGACGATCCTCGATATCGGCTGCGGCGCCGGCGGCGTGACGCTGGATCTGGTCGCGCGCCATGGTGCGGCGCATGCGACCGGTTTCGATGTCGAGAGGCCGGTGATCGAGACGGCAAAGCGAAACGCGGCTGCGCAGGGTCTCCAGCACCGCGTCAGCTTCGTCCAGGCGCCGCCGGGACTGCTGCCTTTCACCGATGCTTCCTTCGACGTCGTCTTCTCGAAGGACGCACTGTTGCATGTCCGGGACAAGGATGCCCTGTTCGCCGAGATCTTCCGCGTGCTGAAGCCCGGCGGCGTCTTCGCCGCGTCGAACTGGATGATCTCGCACGACGGCGAGCCGTCTGCGGACATGAAGGCCTATCTCGCGGCGGAAGGCTTGTCCTTTGCCATGGCTTCGCCGGCGCGCTACGCCGAGGCGATGCGTCGTGCTGGCTTCCGCGACATCAGCGTCCGCGACCGCAACGCATGGTACCGCGAGGTGGCGCGGGAGGAACTGGCGCGCCTGAAGGGGCCACTCTATCAAGCGCTCGCCGCCGCGGTCGGCGGGGGCTATGTCGACAAGAACATCCGGACCTGGGAGGCGATGCAGAAGGTGCTTGACAGTGGTGAGCACCGCCCCACTCATCTGCGCGGTTGGAAGCCGGTCGGATAGCCGGCACTGCTGGAGACCGTCACGCTCATGAAGAATGCAGAGGCCAGGGATGCCTTGCCCGAACCGGCACGAAAAGGAGAGGCCGAGAAGCGCGGCCGCAAGGCTTCGAAAGAAGTCAGGCAGCTCCAGTTGATCGAGGCGACGATCGATTCACTGGCCAAGCGCGGCTATGCGGAAACGACGATGGCCGATGTGGCCGACGGCGCGGGCCTGTCCCGCGGCATCGTCAACTTCCATTTCGAAAGCAAGGAGAAGCTGCTCGTAGCCACACTGCAATATATGTATGACGAGTATTCGGCGCATTGGCGCGCCGCCTTGCAGAAGGCAGGCGACGATCCGGCGCGGCAGCTGCAGGCGCTGGTGTGGGCCGACTTCGATCGCTCGATCTGCAACAAGCGCAAGCTCGCCGCCTGGTGCGCCTTCTGGGGCGAGGCCAAATCGCGGCCGACCTACCAGGCGCTGAGCAGCTCGCGCGACGCCTACTACCAGCAGGTGTTCATCGACCTCTGCGCGACGCTCAAGCAAAGGGGCGGCTATGCCTATGAGCCGCAGGTCATGGCGCTGGCGCTATCGGCCATGCTCGAGGGCCTGTGGCTGCGGTTGATGATGGGCACAGAAGACACCACCCGCGAGACCGCGCTGCAGGCGGCCAACGCGTTCCTGGCCGCCGCCTTTCCGAAACACTACGATTAACGACAGCCCGGAGTTAGCAACAGCCGGCCAGCAAGACCGGCAAGACCAAAGAGGATGGAACAGCATGAAGAAACTCAGCCGACGCCTGACACTTACTTTGGCGCTCGCCGGCGCGCTGGCATCTTCGGCGGCAGCGTTCGCCGTTGCCGCCGACAAGGACCTCATCGTGTTCGACTGGTCCGGCTATGAGGACCCCAGCTTCCACGGCAAATATGTCGAGAAGGACGGCGACTCGCCGACCTTCGCCTTCTTCGGCGATGAGGACGAGGCATTCGAGAAGATCCGCTCCGGCTTCAAGGCCGACCTCGGACATCCGTGTTCGCAAAGCGTGGTGAAGTGGCGCGAGGCGGGGCTGTTGCAGCCGCTCGACACCTCCAAGATCGCCGGCTGGAAGGATCTCAACCCCGGCATCATGGCGATGAAGGACCTTGCCACCACCCCCGACGGCAAAGCCTGGTTCATGCCTTGGGACTGGGGTGACACGCAGCTCACCTTCAACTCCGACAAGATCGCCGAGAAGGACGTGCAGTCGCTGAAGGCCTTCGCCGATCCCAAGTATAAGGGACGCGTCTCGATCGGCGACAATGTCGACGACGCCTATGCGCTGGCCAGCCTCGCCATCGGGCTGAAGGACTGGACAAAGATGACGGACGAGCAGTTCAAGCAGGCGTCCGATTTCCTGCGCCAGGTGCACAAGAACGTGCGCTCCTACTGGACCGATACCACCGACATCGTGCAGTTGCTCTCAGGCGGCGAGGTCGATCTGGCCTGGGCCTGGAACGACGCGGCGGTGCAATCGCAGGCCGCCGGCGTGCCGATCAAGTCCAAGAAGGATACCGACGAGGGCATCTCGACCTGGGTGTGCGGCTATGTGCTGTTCAAGGACGCGCCCGGCAACATTGACAAGGCCTATGACTATCTCAACGCCGTCAACGATCCGGAAGTCGCCAAGGTGCTGGTCAAGGACTGGGGCTACGGCCAAGCCAACGCCAAGGGCATGGCCGGTGTCGACCAGGCGGTGCTCAAGGAAAAGGGCTACGACAACGTGGAAAAATGGGTCGACAAGACGCTGTTCCAGCAGCCGCTGCCTTCCGAGCTCAAGCTGAAGATGATCGCCGAGTTCGAGAAGATCAAGGCCGGCTATTGAACAGCAAGATCGAAAGAACCGACGTTGCAATCGTCGGCGCCGGCTTCACCGGCCTGTCGGCCGCGCTCGAATTGAAGCGCGCCGGCATCGATTTCCTTGTCCTGGAAGCGCGCGGCCGCGTCGGCGGTCGTGTGGAAGGTGTACGAAACGGGCTCGGCGAGCTGATCGACAGCGGCGGCCAGTTCCTGTGCGAGGACATGCCGGAGCTGATGGCGCTGGCCAGGGCGCGCGGCAAGACCTTCGTCAAAACCTTTGTCGATGGCGATTTCATCACCCATCCACCGATGTCGGTCGACCAGGCCGGACAGACCTATGTGACCGCGATGGCGATCCGCGACCGCATGAACTGGATCGAGCCTGACGATCCCGCGATCGCCGGGCTGACCGTCGCCTCCTGGCTCGAACGCCAGACCGATCCGGTAGATGCCAAAGCCGCCTTCCGCTCGATGATCGAGGGACTGTGGTGCCTGGCGCTGGAAAAGGTGCCGCTCTGGTACCTGATCGACAATGATCGCCGCATCACCAACGAAGTGCCGGAACTGCAATATTCTCTGCGCGAGACCATGCAGTCGCTGGCCGCGGACCTGGCGGGCGATCTCGGTGACCGGCTGCGGCTGAACGAGCCGGCCATTCGCATCGAGCGGGGGCCGTCAGGCGTTCGTGTCGTCGCAGGCGGCGGCGCCGTCGAGGCGCGCGAGGTCCTGCTCGCCCTGCCGCCTGCGACGGCCAACAGGCTCGACTTTCGGCCTGCCTTGTCAACGGCCTTGAAGAAGGCGCTTGGCGTCTGGGAAAGCGGCGCGGTGGTCAAGATCCTCGTCCGCTATGCCAGGCCGTTCTGGCGCGAGCGCGATCTGAGCGGAATGGTGATGTGGCGCGACATGCCGGGCCTGTTTGCCTGCGATGCCAGCAAGGATGCCGAGCATGCAGCGCTCGTCGTCTTCATCGGTGGACCGCTGGCGCTGCGCTGCCGCAAGCTGGGTGCTGCGGCGTTGCGCGCCGAGGTCATTGCGAAGCTCGCGGATGCGCTCGGTCCGGACGCGGCCGATATTCTCGATTTCAGCCAGCGCGACTGGACGGATGACTGCTGGAGCGGCGGCGCCTATAGCGATCTCATCGTCGACGTGACGGCAACGGATGCCGAGCGCACGATCCTTGCCGGCGCGCCGCCGATCCATTTTGCGTCGTCGGAAGTGTCGCCGTCCTTCCCCGCCTATGTCGAGGGCGCGATCGTGGCCGGACGCATCGCCGCCGGGAAGATTTTGGCGCGGCTTCAGTCCGCCATCGCCACCAGGGCCTCTGGGTCGTAGGCGAGGCGGATCGGCGCGCCGACCGGAATGTCGTCGGCGCCGAAATCATTGGTCTCTGTCACCGAGAGCGGCTTTTCCAGCCCCGGGATCTCGACGATCAGATGCGTGATCTCGCCGAAATAGTGGCGCTCGACCACCTTGCCGGCGACCTCGAACTTGGCCGTCGCATTGTCCCAGAGCACGCGCAGCCGCTCCGGCCGGATGCCAAGCGTCGCCGCGCCGGCGTTGCGCACGAAGGTCTTCGGCTTGTCGGTCCTCACACGCCCGAAGCCAAGCGTGTCGACAACCAAGGACGCGCCGTTCTCCTCGACGATCTCGGCCTTGACGAAATTCATGCCGCCGAGGAAGTCGGCGACCTGGCGGTTGACCGGGCGCTGGTAGATTTCCTTGGGCGAGGCGACCTGCGCGATACGGCCGCCGAACATCACGGCGATGCGGTCCGACATGGCCAAAGCCTCGTACTGGTCGTGCGTGACCAGCACGAAGGTGATGCCTACCGCCTGCTGCAGCCGGCGCAACTCGACCTGCATCTGCTCGCGCAGCTTCTTGTCGAGAGCCGATAGCGGCTCGTCGAGCAGCAGCACCTTGGGACGCATGACCAGCGCGCGGGCCAGCGCCACGCGCTGACGCTGGCCGCCGGAGAGTTCGGTGGCGCGGCGCTTGCCAAGGCCGGTCAGCGACACCTGCGCCAGCGCCTCCTCGACGCGGCGCTTTTCTTCGCCGCCCTGCAGTTTCAGCCGCTTCAGCCCGTAGGCGACGTTCTGCTCGACATTGAGATGCGGAAAGATCGCGTAGCTCTGGAAGACCATGTTGGTCGGACGCCGGTTGGCGGGAATGCCGTCCATCGGCTGGCCGTCGACCGCGATCGAGCCGCTGGTCGGCGAATCGAAGCCGGCGATCATGCGCAAAAGCGTGGTCTTGCCGCAGCCGGACGGCCCGAGCAGCGAGAAGAACTCGCCCTCCCTGATCGCGAGCGATGCATTATTCAACGCCTTGAACGCGCCGTAGCTGCGCGTGACGTCGCGGATCTCGATCATGGTGCGATCGGAAATCGTTCGCTCGTACTGGACCCGCTCAAGCATAGAGGCCTCCATCGTTCTGGGTGCGTCTCGCCGCGCGGCGGCGCAGGATCTCGGCAACGGTCATCAGCACGAAGGACGCCGCCAGCAGCAAGGTGCCGAGCGCCAGCACGCCGGGGAGCTTGGCCGCGAAGCGCAGCTGTCCCCAGATGTAGATCGGCAGCGTCGCCTCGGTGCCGGTGAGGAAGAAGGCGATGATGAACTCGTCGAGCGAGATGGTGAAGCAGACCAGCAGGCTGGAGACGATCGCTGGCGCCACCATCGGCAGCGTCACACGCCGGAAGGTGCCGAAGGCGCTTTCGCCGAGATCTGCGGAGGCTTCCTCGAGACTGCGGTCGAAACCTTCGAAGCCGGAGGTCAGCACCGTCATCGAATAGGGAATGCAGACCAGCACATGCCCAAGCACGACCGTGAACAGCGACAGGCTCAAGCCCAGTTGCAGCATCACCAGGAGCATCGAGATGGCAACGATGACCTCGGGCAGCACCAGCGGGGCCATGATCAGCCCGTTGACGGTGCGGCGGCCGGGATAGCGGTAGCGGGTGATCGAACGGGCGGCGAGAATGCCGAACACGGTCGACAGGATAGCGGCCGAGGCGCCGACAACCAAGCTGTTCCAGGTGGCGTCGATCAGTGCCGGCGTGCGCGGCAGGTCCTGGTACCAATGCAGCGTGACGCCTGAGAGCGGGAATTTCGGCGTCGCCGCGGTGTTGATCGAGAAGATCGGCAGGAAGATCACCGGCAGATAGAGGAAGAGAATGTAGAGCGCGGCGTAGCTCGACAGCCAGCTTGGCAGGTAACGTCTGATCGCCGTCATCGTGCCAGCCTCTGCAGCGCGCGGATGACCAGCACCGCGGCGCCTGCCATCAGCGAGACGATGACCATGGTGGTGACGGAGAGTGCTGCGCCGAGCGGCCAGTTCGACGCCTTGCCGAATTGCGCCTGGATGGCGTTGGCAATCATCACGCCGTCTTTGCCGCCGACCAGCTTCGGCGTGACGTAGTCGCCGACGGTCGGGATCATGACGATCAGCGCCGCCGAGATGACGCCTGGCGCCGACAGCGGCAAGGTCACGCGCAGAAAGGAGCGCAGCGGCCCGTCGCCGAGATCGGTCGCCGCTTCGACCAGGGTGCGGTCGACCTTCTCCAGCGAAACGAAGATCGGCAGGATGGCGAAGGTCGCCCAGGCGTGGGTCAGCGTGATGATGACGGCGCTGGAATTGTAGAGCAGCGCAGTCGACGGCTCGTCGATGATGCCGAGGCCCATCAGGCCGGAATTGAGCACGCCGTTGTAGCCGAGGATCACCTTCCACGACATCACGCGCAGCAGGTAGCTGGTCCAGAACGGGATGGTGATGAGGAACAGCCAGAGGCTCTTCTGGCGGCCGCCATGGAAGGAAATGAAATAGGCGATCGGATAAGCGAGCAGCACGGTGAGCAGGCTGACCGTCAGCGAGATGTAGAGCGAGCGCCAGAGCAGGTCGCGGTAGATCGGCTCGGTCAGCGCGATCCGATAATTCTCCAGCGTGAATGTGTGGTCGATGGTCAGGTAGTCCTGAGTCCAGAAGGAATGGGCTATAACAACCAGGATCGGCAGGACGAGAAGGATGAGCGCGTAAAGGAAGGTCGGGCTGATCAGCGCAATGCCCTGGACTGCTTCCGATTGCAGAAGGGCACCTCGCCTGGCTCTCGCCATGCGCAGCGGGGGCGACCCTTCCGCGGCGGCCGTCATTGCAGCGCTCCGGGCGTGATTGCAGTTGCCGGCTCGGACTGTCCCGCCATACGGCCTTCCCATTGATCGGCGCCGACTGCCTGTTCCCATTTTATGTGCCTGGAGCGATCACTTCAGACTTGCCGGCTTTCTTTCATCATGAGCGCATCCGCCGATTGAAATCAAGCGCTATTTCTGCAATATTGATTGAATGGACATTCAAAATGAAGTGACGGAAGGCCGCATTTCCAGGGCTTTCCGCTGCGTTTCATGTCTCTGGAAAACACCGCAACGGACGATGCGAGGCTAAGATGGCAGCTGCACGAGAGATCAAGGCGAGGGGAGTTGTCGAGCCCGGGGATGACGATGCCGTCGAGCTGGCCAAGCGTCATCTTGTCCAGCCCTGGCCCTATGCCGGTTCGGTCGGCGCCGAGGCACGGGCGCTGATCGGCGAGGGCGAGGGCATCTACATCACCGACGCATCCGGCAAGCGGCTGATCGACGGTCCGGCCGGCATGTGGTGCATCAATGTTGGGCATCGCCGCGAGGAACTGGCAAGGGTGATGTACGACCAGGCGATGGCGCTGTCCTACAACACGCCTTGGTATACGATGAATGCGCCCTCAGCCGAGCTTGCGAGACGCATCGCCGATGCCGCTCCCGGCGATCTCAGTCACACCTTCTTCACCACCGGCGGCTCGTCGGCGGTGGAGACGGCGCTGCGCTTCATGCAGTTCTACAACAATGTGCGCCGCAGGCCGGAGAAGAAGCTGATCATCAGCCGCGGCGGCGCCTATCACGGCTCGACCTACCTGTCGGCTTCGCTCAACGGCCGCCCGCGCGACCGGCACTGGATGGATGGTGCCGACGAGCTGGTGATCAAGCTCTCCTCGCCCGATCCGTTCCGACGGCCGAAGGAGATGAGCATCGACGCCTTCACCGATTTCCTCGTCGACCAATTCCGCGACACGGTCGCGCGCGTCGGCGCCGGTCGCATCGGCGCCTTTGTCGGCGAACCGGTGCAAGCTTCGGGCGGCGTCGTCGTGCCGCCGGACGGATACCTAAAGCGCATCCGTGAGATCTGCCGCGAGAACGACATCCTCTATGTCTCGGACGAGGTGGTGACCGGCTTCGGACGGCTTGGCCATGTCTTTGCCTCGGGCGACGTGTTCGGCCTCGAGCCGGACATGATCACCTTCGCCAAGGGGGTGACCTCGGGGTATTTCCCGCTTGGCGGCGTGATTATCTCCGAGCGGCTGCTGGAGGAACTGCGCCGCTCCAACCATCCCGATGCGCTGTTTGGCCATGGCCTCACTTACACCAGCCATCCGATCGGCTGCGCCGTCGCGCTGAAGAATCTCGATCTTTTGGAAGAGGGCGTGCTTCAGGATGCGCGCGAGATCGCGCCCTATTTCCAGGCGCGCCTGAAGACGCTCGAGGAACTGCCTCTGGTCGGCGAGGTACGCGGCGCCGGCCTGATGGCTTGCGTCGAATGCGTCGCCGACCGCGAGAGCAAGGATCCGCTGCAGCTCGACAAGGATGTGGGAAAGCGTATCGACGCGCATTGCCATGAGCTCGGTCTCTTGGTGCGGCCGCTGATCAACATGTGCGTGATGTCGCCGCCGCTCATTATCAGCCGCGAGCAGATCGACGACATGGTCGCGATCCTGCGCGAAGGCATCTCGCGCACGATGGATGATCTGAAGAAGGAAGGCGTCTGGCGGGGGTGAGAGAGCGCTCCTCTCCCCGTTCTACGCAGGGGAATCGCAGATAAGTTGATTGGCTATTGCCAAGCCGCAAAGGAAGGATTCTTGAGAGGCTTTCTCGTAGCAGAGGAGGCCCGAGTGCGGCTTGTTTTGTCGATCCTGCAAGCAGTTCG